>CAYNXW010000284.1:0-3965 GCA_964401265.1 uncultured Pirellulales bacterium
CATGCTTGTGGGCCGCGTCACAGATTTCCTTGACAATGTCGCGCCCGTAAGGCGATTCCATCACGCTGTAGGCCAGGTCGCACTCTTCCAATTGCGGCCCCCCTTCCGCCGTCCAGTTGACCCGCTGCTTGACCCGCGTGGCCGTGTCGAACATGCTGAAGCCGTCGTGATGTTTGGCAGTAAACGCAAACATCTTCAAGCCATTGCGATTGAACATCTTCATCCACTTTTCCGCGTCGAAGTCCTTCGGATTGAACTGCTTGTAGAGCTGCTGGTATTCCTGCTTGCCGGCGAAGTCCATCTTCAGCATCCACCAGCTCGCCGCCAGCTGCTTGACCGCGTAGGCACCCCAGTGAATGCGAATCCCATACTTCATGTCCGCAAACGCCTCATACGCCTCTTCCGACGCATACCGATACGCCGGCACCGGCGACTCCTCGATGTGCTTTTGCGCCGTCTCATACTTATGGGCCAGCCGATTCTCCCGCTGCCGACTCGCAACGCCCGCCGGAGGCCCCTGACGCGTGAAAGCGAAACCACGCTTCCTCGCCCCCTGCTCCCGTTGTTTGCGCAGATAGGTTTGCAAGTCCTGCATATCATACTTCTTAGCCAGGGCAGGCACGTCAACACCCGGCTGGGTTGCCTTCAAGATGTACCATTCCTCACGCGGCATCTTCTTGTCGATAACCACGCCCGGGTTCTCCTTTAAAAGCCTTTCGAGCCTCTTGCTTCCGGCAGGCCACTTGTTGTAAAAGTCGTTGGTATGAAAAATACGCCGGTCCATGTCCAGCATAACACGACTGACGCCTTTATGCTCGTGTAACAGCCTCTCACCAGTCATGTCGTAGACCTGACATTCACCGCTGTTGGTGCAGCAGACAATGTAATAGTGGTGCAACATCGCGTACGCCCCCAGTGCCTGCCCTCCCGAAGAAATCCCCGAGAACAACACCAGTTGCGCCCCGTTGTGAGCCAGTCGATGCCACACCTCCGGAAACTGCGCGTCGAAACACACCGCCATGCCAATCCGCCCGAAATCCGTCTCAAACACATAGGCGTCCGCCCCAGGACGCACCTGCTCGCCGCGATCCTTCACTTCGGGCGGATCCGCCAGAACCGGAAACAACTTGTCATAGACACCTGCTACCTTACCCTGGCGATCCAACACCACCGAGCTGTTATAGACCGTATCCCCATCCCTTCGCAAAATAGGAGAAACGATATAGGTGTGGTGCTTCTTTGCCACCGCCGCCAACGCTGTGATAGGCGCATCCTCCAGCGTGACAGGAGTCCTCGACTTGGGCCACATCTCCGGCAAAACGATCAGGTCCGCGCCCGTAGCAGCCTCACGATCGACAAGCCCCGCCATTTCTTTCGCGCCCAGATTGCATGTGCCGATCGAAATGATACGCACAGGCCGACCGATGACGCCTTTATTTACGACGGCTTCAGCAGTGTCCCCTGCCGGACTCTCTGCCGCCAAAGACATCGAACCGCCCAACAAGGCAAACACTGCAGTCAATAAGAAGCGCTTCATGCATGTCATTCCAAGAACCTCCAATTACCAATCAACCTCATGCTCGTTCTGCAACGGGACTACACGAGCCCCTCGGGGGATTGCAGAAGTCTACAAATCTACCGCCTTTCCCCCCAGGAAACAATCTCCTTGATTCCACTAATGACACAACACTTCCCCTGCAAAGACCTAAGCTACACAGGGAAAGATTGCATAACCAATGCACACCTCCAAGCTCAAAGAGCACGTTCATCCTTACTTTCGCCGCCACGACCTTTCAATCTCTTCCAGACTTCTTCCTTTGGTTTCCGGAATGACCCGCCACACAAAAAGGAAGAGAAGAAGGCTCGTACAAGTGAGCGTCCAAAATGTCCCAGCCTGTGACCACTCCAACAACACTGGAAATTTCTCTGATACGAAATAGCAGGATACCCACATGAATATTGTACAAGTGCCCACAGCTTTTCCGCGAACGTGCGTCGGGAATATCTCCGACAGAATCAACAAAATTCCCGGCCCAACCCCCAAAGCATAAAAGAAGCAATAGGCCATAATGGAGCCCAACACCACTTTTGGCGGCATGATATTGGAATGAAAATCCCACCCGATAATAAACATGGTCACCGCCATTCCCAATGGACAAAACATCAGCAGCGGCTTGCGGCCGACCCTGTCCAGCAGAAATAAAGCCACAATAGTAGTAAGAAAATTACTTATTCCTAAAAAGACCATGCCCTGCCGTGCGCCCTCGGCACTGAAACCCAGATCAAGCAAAATCTTTTGTATGTAGTAAATGACTATATTGATCCCGGTGACCTGATCAAACAAGCACAAAAAGACTCCTATAATCATGGCTGTACGAATACCCGGATGAAACAGCTGGAACAAAGACACCTCTTCTTCCGCAATCGCCTTCTTAATCTCGCCTACTTCTGCAACAGCGTGTTGCGCCCCACCCACTCTTGCCAGTATAGTATGGGCACGGTCAAGTTTGCCTTGCTTGATCAACCACCGGGGACTTTCTGGAATAAAGAGCAACACAAAAACAAAAAAGGTAGCTGGCACCGCTTCTGACCCGAACATCCACCGCCACGAGGTCGTCAACTGCCATTGCTCCGTTCCGATACGACCAAAATACCAACCGGCCACATACGAAATCAAAATACCGAACGTGATCGCCAGTTGATTCATAGTCACGACCCGGCCTCGCACACGAGCCGGAGCGACTTCCGCTAGATAGATCCCCGATATCGGCATGGAAACACCGATTGCCAACCCGCCAACGAAGCGGGCAAGATTGAACATCCATATATCCTTGGGGATGGCGGTAAGAACCGCCGAAATCCAAAACAATATCGCGGTGCTGATGAGTACCCGCTTGCGACCATAGCGATCACTAAAGAACCCCCCTGTCAAGGCCCCCACGATACAACCGACAAATACAATCGCCACGGAAAAACCCAGTTGCCGCTCATCCATACCAAAATACTCTTGCAACATGGGAATCGCGCCACTGATTATCCCCGTATCATAGCCAAATACAAACCCCCCAACCGCCGCGACGATAGAGACCAGCCACACATAAAGGCTACTTCCTGTTTCTGTCGACGTAGACACCATTTCTTTATCCATAATTGCTCGCCCTAAAAACTGGATCTCGTATTCCCTTAAAACAACCCAGAGTTACTTATCATACCCAGTGCGCAAACAACTCATAATCTGACAATCATCGACAGGACAAAACGCCCGCAGATTCTCCATCGGCGTACCCGGCGGCACTTCACAGCCAGGCTGCAGTATAAACTTGTCACCAGCCGTGGCTACACAATTTCGCGCTGCTTCTGCAACGACCTCGGGATCACCCTGCAATAACACCGCTGTGGGATCAAAATTGCCACACAGAGTAGTATCAGGACCAACCTGTTTACGCGATTCCTTAAGCGATACCATCCAGTCAACATCGATCATCTCTGCCCCGGTCTTGGCCATATCACCAATAATGGCACTGATGTTGCCACAAACATGAAGCTTCACCAACGCCCCCGCTTCCTGAATACCCTCAATAAGCTTCCTTTCCCAGCCAAGAACATGCTCCCTGTACAACGCCGGTCCAATCAGGCTCGCCGCAGCGTCCCCGACTCCTACAATATCCGCTCCCGCTTCAACCTGATCACGCGCAAAGACGATTGCACTTTCTACCAGAATCTCGGCCGCCTCGTGGAACACCTCGGGGTAATCCATCAAATCCGTCATCGCCTCTTGAAGCCCCCGCAGCTCGGCGTATTCCGCCAAAGGCCCCTCCACCCAGCCAATAACACTCTGCGTTTGACCTACCTGCTCTGCCTCTAAAGCCACAGCACCGACAAGCTCGGACAGAACTCCGTGCTCACGAGGCGACAGCACTCGCAACTTGGCAATATCACCAGGTTCTCTCAGCAGATACTCCTTA
>CAYNXW010000285.1:0-3939 GCA_964401265.1 uncultured Pirellulales bacterium
CCCAGAGTCAGGGTCAGGGCGAGCAACAGAATCACGATCGTCTTGGTGGTCATTATTGTAGCCATTGTTGGGAGCCTTTCCTGATTGCGCCAAGAGTAGTGCGGCAACTCGATCAGCCTGCATAAGATACTATGCAGCCATTAGTGCACTGTCAATCTGCCCGATAAATGGTGTTCTAGCCCGCGTTTTCATGAGCTTTTGGCGACAACACGTGGAGACTCGCCTGGCAACCCTCAGGAGTACCCCGGTTGGTCCCTGCAAGAGCGACCGCTCAAGTTTGAAGCACGCCCCATACCCCGATGGGCCGACGCCCATCGGCCCCCCGAATCCTAAAATCATGCGAGCGAGAGGACTCGAACCTCCACGGCCATAGGCCACTAGAACCTAAATCTAGCGCGTCTGCCAATTCCGCCACGCTCGCGATTCTTGGACGCGACCGGCAGGCAACCCGGTCGTCCCCGCATAATCTTACCGGATACCTGCCCCTCGCTCAACAAAAAACGCGCTGGGCCGCTCGACTCAGCTCCCGCCTAGCCGATCATAAGCCGGTCGAGGACCTCAACGTGGAACATTCCGGTGGTCTGGGCCAGCTGCGAGCCGTCTCTAAAGGGTCTGATTGCACTGGCGGCGAACAGGCCAAACGGGTCGCTGGCGTCGTGGTCGATTTGGCCGAAGCGAACCGATCCGATAGAGCCGCCTGTGCCCACGTACGGCAGAAACGCGTCCAAGTCGGCAGCTTGGGTCCGAGGCAGGTCCGGCAGCACGCCCGCAGCCAGCACGCTCCGAGCGAAAGTGCCCTTGGCGGACACACCCGCGATACTTCCAGCCGCACGCACATCGTCCTGGCTCAGCAGCCCGTTTTGGCCGATGTCGTATCCGGCGACAATCCAGCAGTCCATCAGGTCGCCTTTGAGATTGATCTTCCCGATGTTACCACCGGCGGAGACGTCGCTCTCTTCCAAATTGCCCGCCGATAGCTTGGAAAGATCGACGCCCGCACGGATCACCGCGTCGTGGATGTCGCCGGCTTTGACGCCGACAGATTTGATGGAGCCCGCCGCGCTCACCACCCCCGTCAGGTCGGTGCCCGCCGAGATCCCTGCCAGATTACCCGTTAACGCGTACACCTCGGCGTCAAGACCCAGCGTGGCCGAAATCTTACCCAGCTCGCCCGCCCTGATGGTGGCGTTGTCGATGCCGTACGCCTTTATCTGGCCGATTGTTTGCACGGCGCTGATATCCCCGCTGATACTGCCACCGCGGGTCGAGATGCCTTTGATCGAGCCTGCCGCGCTGATGTCGCCGCTGAGGTCTTCGCTCGCGGAAATCTTGCCGATGTCACCCGCCCGGGCATAAACGTCGACCTCAACGTCGCCATTTTTCACCATGATGTTGGCAATGGCCCCGGCCGATATCTGCCCCGAGCCGTGACTGTCCGCGCGGAACGACTTGAGCGCATCGGCAATGTCAAAGCTGACGTTAGTGCCAATCTGACCGGCCTTGATCGAACACCCTCGGTCGGCCCCGTCCGTGGCGATGGCGACGTTGTTGCCGATCCTGTCGAAGGCGGCTTTCGCGAGCGAGCCTTCCAGATCGACATCGCCAATAAGGTTGATGCCGCGCGTGTTGAACGCCTTGACATGGCCGCCTGTGACGCTGCCCAGCAGTGCCTCATTGTCGCTGCCCCCCTTGGCCATAATGGACATATTCCACCGACAGGTATTGGGCCTGCATTTCCAACTGGGCCATTTCGATCTCGATGTCCGGCACCGTAAGCGTGCCCCCCGTGACGCCCACAGATCCCGTGGCCGGCGTCAGGACCAGCCGATAGGGATCGGCAACGGCGAGTTGGCCGCTACCGAGTGCGTCGGGCAGCTTAAGGCTCGCCTGAAGCTGAATCTCTCCGTTCGAGGAACCGTTGGGCAAAGCCAACGCCAGACTGCTGAACCGCAGGTCGCACCCGGCCAGAGTGAACTGGCTGGTAAGCACGCCGTCCACGTCGGTAAAGTAGCTCGACGCCGTCTGGCCGATGGGCATTTCAAACTCGCCGTCGAAGAGAGCGGCGTTGGCCCCTGCCAGGCTGGCCCACACGATGCCGTCGACAAACAGATGATCCTTATCGAAGCCCACCACCCCGTCCACGGTGAGCAGCGGTGTGAAGCTCTGGCCCTCGCCGGCAGCGTCCCCCAGACCGACAGAACTGCCGGCGTACTCAAAGCGGTTGGCGTCGTCGTTCCATTCGAAGGCGCTGGCATCAGAATCAAAGGCCAGCGGCGCAATGTCCGGCAACACGCAATTAGTCTCCGTCTGTTCGACGTTCTTCAGGCCCGAGCTGCTCGTGAAGGTGTCCGCCGCAAAGGTGACCTGCACGTCACCGCCCTCGAACGCGCCGGTGAAGCTGTAGCGGTACACATTGTGGTCTTTGTCGATAAGGGAGGGCTTGCCTCGAAGAACCGCCGAGCCTGCACCCGCCCCGGCAAAGACGATTTTGTCCCCGTTGAGCGAGGATTTGAGCGTGTTCTCAAACGCCACATCCAGATAGCCGAGGGTGTTGATGGCCTCGGCGCCGATGTAGCCCTGGTCGGTCCAGTCACCGTAGAGTTCCGCCTCGGGCAGCGATTGGCCGTCCTGTTCCACTCGCAACGAGAGGAATCCTTGCTTGTAGTCGTCGCGGATATCGCGAGAGTCGTCGTAGGCGCTGAGAATGGCCCCGTCGTCTCCCTGCACGAAAATCCCCGCAATCAGAGCCCTTAAGGACGCCGCCTCAATGTCCCTGCTCTGTGGCAGGCCGGTGAAGGTTGATTTCAGCGTGGTACGAGCTCCGCACGAAAGGCCCCGCCGCAACATGCGCAAAGCCAAGCGCAAGCGCGTCCTGGCGGATCGCTTCGAATTCATCCGGGTGGTAAAACTTGATCACCGGGTGGTTCTCTTTCGAGGGACGCAGATATTGGCCTATGGTTACCATCTGCACGCCGGCGCCAGCAAGGTCGGCCAGCATCTCCCTGATTTCATCGTCAGATTCACCCAACCCCAGCATAAAGCCGCTCTTGACAATCAGGTGCTCGCCCTGACTGGCGACATAGCGCAGCACCTCAAGCGACCGTTGGTAGTCGGCGCTCGGCCGGATAATCGGGGCCAGACGCCGCGATGTCTCCATGTTGTGATTAAAAACGTCAGGCCGCGCCGCACAGACCGTGTCCAGACACGCCCTCTCGCCCAGAAAATCGGGCGTGAGCACCTCAATGGTCACGTCGACGCAGCGGCCGCGAACAGCCTGGATAGTCGCTCCAAAGTGGCCGGCCCCGCCGTCGTCCAGGTCGTCGCGCGTGACCGACGTGATCACCACATGACGCAGCCCAAGTTTGGCCACGGCGCTGGCCAGACGGTCCGGTTCGTCCGCTTCCAACGGCAAGGTGACGCCGTGCTGGACGCCACAAAAGCGGCAGTCGCGGGTGCACACGTCCCCCATAATCATGAACGTGGCGGTACCGGCGGAAAAACATTCGCCCCGGTTGGGACAGCCCGCGCTGTCACAGACAGTCGCCAGACGCAGATCCTTAAGGATATCAACAACGTGCGAAAACTTGTGCCCGGAGCACGCGGGCCGCTTGAGCCATTCGGGTAAACGTCGCCGCGGCGGGCTGGGGTCGGTCTTGTCTTGTGTCATAATAGCCCCATTATACCGAAAGAGGCCCAGGCCCACAAATGATTCGAGAATACCCAGACCAGCTGCCAGCCAGACCTACGCGTTTATCCGGCCCAAAACCCGAGCAGCAAAACATTCGCAAACCCTAAAAGGTGTTACCCATGTAGTCGGCATAAACTGTTACCCATGTATCGGTTGACGCACGCCCTCCAGCCCCCGATGCAAAACCGGGCAATTCTCCCAACCGCCCTCTTCCGTAAGAGTTCACGCTTCAGCGTGCTCTTCTGCACTGT
>CAYNXW010000286.1:0-3928 GCA_964401265.1 uncultured Pirellulales bacterium
TGCGGAGTTCTAGGCATCAATTCAATGCCTTCATACATTGCACGCTCCTCACCCCAACCCGAGTTCTAATTGCCCGATGTCCTCTTTATATTGATATTCTACATAATCCATTATAGCTTTTTTATTGAGCCCTGCCGTATATGCACAGTAACCTCTTGACCATATTCCGCCTCTTGAATATATTGCTTTTTTCATAAAATCAAACTTCTCTTTAAGATTGATTCCACTTTTTGACTTCATATACTATACTGTATTGGCAACTGAAACTCTCGGTGGTATTACTATAAATATGTGAACATGGTCTTTTTGTACATTTATTTTTCTTACCTATCCACCACCAGACTGAAGTCTGGTGGTTTAGCAGAAGAATAAAAAGTAATTATCATGATATATTTTATAATAATATAAAGAAAATGAAAGAGCAAAATATATATAAATTAATTATTTTATATTATAATAAAACTTTGTTAAAATGTATCTATATTTAAATTATTAAACAAAATTTATCTATTTAATTTAATGAAAAATATAACTGACATAGAGAGATTGCTTAACAGCTTTGACGTATTATTTTTTGTTGCTGAAAAAAACGGAAAAGTAATATTCGTAAATGATGCAGTCTTTTCCAGACTTGGGTATTCTAGAAAAGATATATTGGGAATGGGAGTAATAGACTTTCATCCAGATGAATACAAAAAAGATGCTGAAGCTATCTTTGCCGAGATGCTAAAAGGCAATAAAAAAAACTGTAACATTCCCCTTTTGAAAAAAGATGGTTCATATATCCCTGTAGAGACAAAGATATGGCATGCAAAGTGGTTTGGCGAGGATTGTATTTTTGGTATTTCAACCGATCTTTCTGAAACACAGGAACTATTAGATAAATTACAAAAATATTTTGAAATAAATCCCACACCAATGGCTATAAGCAGTATCGAGACAGGAAGATTTATAGATGTAAATGATTCTTTTTTAAAAATATTAGGTTATTCGCGTAACGAGGTGATGGGGAAGAGTAGTAGTGAATTGAAATTATTTATAAATTATGGTGATAGAGAAAAAATAGCGGATAAAATCCAGAAAGAAGGCAAAGTTGAAAACGTAGAAGTAGGTGTAAGGACTAAAGAAGGCGATATCCTTAACGGACTCTTTAGCGGTATACCGATTAGAACTCAATCTGGTAGAACACTTTTAACAGCGATGACAGATATAACAGAATTAGTCAGGCTAAAGGAAATATCGAAAAAGAGGGAAGACCTCTTAAAGATTGCAATTCAAATCAGTACTGAATCTTTAAACAATTTATCCCCTGATAATCTTTATAAATCAATTGACAAAATTCTTGATATTCTAGGCAATTTCTATGATGTGGACAGAAGTTATGTCTTTACTTTTTCTGAAGACTTAAAGTTTTCAAGTAATACAAACGAATGGTGTAATGAAGGGATAGAACCTCAAATCAAAAATCTGCAGAATGTTCCTTCTGAAATTGTACCCTGGTGGATCGATAAGCTTAAAAAAGGTGATTATATTAATATCCCCGATGTAGATCTTTTACCAGCTGAAGCCAGTAATGAAAAAGAAATACTTCAAGGCCAGCAGGTAGAAACACTTCTAGTATTTCCTCTTGTACGCGGGAAAGAACTGATAGGTTATTTCGGATTTGATAGTGTTGGAAGAAAAAGAAAATGGGAGTTGGAAGAAATATCCACAATAAAGGTTTTTGCAAGCATGATTGCAGCTGGTATCATTCTCTGCAAGTACAAAAAGAATGAAGAAGAATCAAGTGAAAAACTCCAAAAAATAATTTTGTCTAAAGACAGATTCCTTGCTAACTTAAGCCATGAGATGCGGACACCCCTTAATGGCATTAATGGCTATCTGGAACTACTGAAAGACCTATCACTAAATAGTAAACAGAAAGAGTTTGTAAACGATATTGATAGCTGCAACAAATCTCTTATATGTTTCGTAAATGAGATCCTTGACTTTGTAGGAATCAAAGGCGGAACTATTATATTGAAAGAAGAGCCTTTTGATTTATTCCAGCTTATAGATGAAGCTTCTAAAATATTTAGCAGCAACATAAGAGATAGGAAGCTAAAACTAATAATTAATATTGATGATTCTGTCCATAGATTTTTAGTAGGAGATACTGAAAAACTTAAACAGGTTTTTTCAAATATTGTCGGAAATGCAGTAAAATTTGCTAAAAAAGGAAATATCTTTATCACGGGGAGCACAAGAAGTGAGAACAGCAGGGAAGCAGTGATTGATTTTTCTGTCAAAGATACAGGTGTGGGTATCTCAGAAAAAACACTAGATGGAATTTTTGAACCTTTTGCAACAGAAGAATATTTATATAATAGTGGAAAAGGACTCGGCCTGGGCCTTCCTATTTGTAAAAGGCTGGTTGAGAAGATGGGCGGAGATATGTGTATTAAAAGCAGGAAGGGCAGGGGGACAAAAGTAAGTTTTTCAGTGAAGCTTAAAAAGATAGATGATTTAGATCAAATAGAAAAAAGAAAAAGAAAAAGAATACTGGAAAAAATAGAAACGGACCTTGATATACTTTTAGCTGAAGATGATGAGACCAGTTCAAGACTTTTTACGGAAATACTAAAAAAAATACAACTGAAATGTGACCTTGTTATAAACGGAAAAGAAGCAATTGAAGCAGTAAAAAGAAAAGATTACAGTATAATATTTGTGGATGTAAGGATGCCGGAGATGGATGGAATTGCTACGACAAAAAAGATACGAAAAATGATGAATAGCAAAGATTATCCAGTAATAGTGGCAGTTTCAGCTTTTGCATCAGAAAGGGATAAGAGTAATTTCATTGAAGCTGGCATGAATGACCATATTACCAAGCCCATAGATATAGAGAAGGTAATAGATATACTAAAAAAAATTCCGGCAAAAAAGAAAATTTTTGGTAAAAAATTTGATGATAGATCTATATGCATTTCTACATTAATGAGAGAAACCCAGATTGATAAAAAGATATGCAAGGATCTGGTCGATATATTTACGGAACAGTACATGCCTCTGATTAAAAAGATAAGAGAGAAGATCAATAAGGGTAAGATGGAAGATGCGGGCAGACTTCTGCACAGGTTAAAAGGAGCCTCTGCAAATATAAGGGCAAATAATATTTATAATAGCGTAGTTCAGGCTGAAAGGTATATTAGAGAGAAAAAAAATAAGAAGGCCCTGTATTTAATCGAAAAAATAGATGCGCAGATAGAAGCCCTGTCAGTCCCAAAAAAAAGTAATTAAATATACTTATGGTTGAATTTTTTATCTTTTTTAATAATAAACCATTTGTTTATTATTATAATCCTTTTAAAGTATGAAAAATAAGAGATATAGAGCCCTTATTGTTGAAGATGACCCAACAAGTGTAAAATTTTATGAATCGGTGCTAAAAAAAGAAAATTTTCAAGTACTAGTATCCAATACTGCTTCCCACGGGCTGAAGGTCTTAGAGACTACCGATATCGATGTATTGATTCTGGATCTGAAACTGCCTGATATGGATGGTATCAATGTTTTAAAGAAGATGTATAAGAACCCGAGGTATAATCAGGTTTCGATAATCATTGCAAGCTGTAAGGATGAAGAGGTAGATGTTGTAGTCGGATTGGAACTTGGAGCTGATGATTATATCATAAAGCCTGTAAGGCCCAGGGAAATGGTAGCAAGGATCAAAAACAGTATTGCAAAAAAACGGTATATGTTTCCTGCTGATTCTGAAAGTATTAGATTTGGAGAAAATGAATTTGATTTTTCTTTAAAACAGCTAAAGAGTAATGGAAAAAAGATTAGGTTGAGTGCTAAAGAGTATCATATACTTTTCTTTTTTCTGACAAATCCTAACAGAATATTAACAAGAGAAGAGTTTTTAAAAAAGATAAAGCGTTTT
>CAYNXW010000287.1:0-3905 GCA_964401265.1 uncultured Pirellulales bacterium
GGTGTCGGTGTCGGTGGGGGAAGCAACAGGCTGGGCCAAACCGCGGAGGTAGTAGCCGACGGCGAGGGCGGCCAGGGCAAGAACGAGGGTGACGAGGGTCCAGGTGAGGGGCCTGCGACGGGGGGCGGGAGCGTTTTGGCCGGGAGCGATGTTATTGTTCATGGAGTAGCGTCCTTAAAATGAAGGTGCTCGCGTCGGCGATGGAGCCTTGCGGCAGGCGGTTTGGCTGGCTGAGGCGAGGCCTGCAAGTAATCCTACTAGTATAATAGGCTTTGGCAATAGGGCAGACCATTTTGCGGGGGACCTGCCGGAACAGATATTTCGTAAAGCACTCCAGTGAATAGACTTATCGCTGCTGGTGCCTGAACAAGGCTCTAAAGAACAGGTTGCTCCGCGGGGCCAGGGGGTGTGGGCGATTACTGTTGGAGCACATCGGAGCCACGATGAGATCGCGGGGCTTGATGGCAGCCTACCCGTCGTCGGGGGCAGGTTGGGAGACGCCAGATTCAGGGCTGATGGGGCCGGTCAGGTCGGTGGCGACGAGCATTTCGAGCTGGGCGAGGGACTGTTCGTGATCGGCATGGGCACGGTGGAGGGCCAGTTGGAATTCGAGGAGCAGTCGCTGGGCATCGATGAGGTCGGTGAAGGCGGATTGGCCGGTGAGGAAGGCGGCCTGGGTGACGCTGAAGGCTTCGCGGGCCTTGGGCAGGAGGGTGTTGGCGTAGAGGTCGATTTTGCGGCGGGCGTCGTGGAAGTCGAAGAGGGCGAGTTGCAGGTCGGCGGCGAGGGTGTTTTGCCGGTGGAGGCGGTCGTTGACGGCGGCGTGGTAGCGGGCGCGGCTCTGGCGGACGGCGGCGTGGTACTTGTTGCGCCAGAGGGGGATGTTGACCGAGAGAAGGGCGCCGATGGCGTCTTTGCCGTCGTCTGGGGGTCGGCGTGAGGCAGTGGAGTCGCCCACCTCGACGTAATTGAGGCCTATGGTCAGGTCGGGGTAGAAGTCTTTCTGGGCCAGGGCGATGAGGTGTTTGTGCTGTTCGATGCGGGCGTCGAGCGTCTTGAGAGCGGGGTTGGCTTGCGGGAGCAAGTTGAGGATTTCGTCGTCGGCGAGGGTGATTGGCGAAGGGGTAACGGGTCCAGGCGCGGGGATGGGGGTGGTGATGGGGCGGTTGAGGGCGGCGTTGAGGCGGGCGGCGGTGGGCAGGCGCAGGGCCTGGAGGGCGCGGAGGCGGTCGTCGAGTTTGCCCCGTTCGACCTGAACGCGGACGAGGTCGGGGTGGGAGGCTGCTGCGGCGGTGTAGCGGGTGAGCAGGACTTCTTCGAGCTGCTGGAGCAGGGCAAGGTTTTCGTTGGTGACGGCGATGGCCTGGGCGAGGTAGGCGACTTCGAAGTAGGCGTCTTTGACGGTGAAGAAGAGGTTGAACTTGGCGACTTCGAGTTGTTGGCGGGCGGCCTGAGCGGTCTGGGCAGCGGCGTCGGCCTGGCAGTCGAGGGTGCCGAACCAGGGAAAGCGTTGGCTGAGGGTGACGGCGTGGCGTTGGGGGCCAACGCGGGTTTCGATTTCCTTGATGAAGTACTGGTAGGTGAGTTGCGGGTCGGGCAGGGAGCGGGCCTGGGGGATCTGGGCGAGGGCCCCCTGGTAGCGTTGGAAGGCGGCTTTGAGGGCAGGGCTGTTGCAGGCGGCGTAGGCGAGGTAGTCGGCCAGTAGAGCGTGTTCGTCGAGGCGGGGCAGGAGACTCTCGGCCGGCTCGGCGAGGGAGGCGGTTGGTGCAGTGACGTCGAAGGTGCTGGCTGGGAGAGGCAATTGGGCCTGGAGGGGGGCGTGGTCGGCATAGCAGAGTGCCAGCAGGAGCCAGGGGATGGTTCTTGGTTTGCCATGTCTCATAGACGGTTCCCTCACTCGTGTCATTTTTCGAAAGCGTCCGTTACGATTGTAGCTCTGATCCGCATTATTGAACCTGTAATAGTCTACGGCCCAGCACAGGGCGACGCCAGCGGGAAACTCAGACGCCTCTGGGAAATAAGGCTGTTTTCTTCGATGCTCGGAGACTTCATTAGATTGTGGTAGAGGTCGTGTATGCTGGGCCAACACAATTGTAACGCCTGGCTAACACAGTACTCACACGGATAGGGTAGCACAGGGACCTGTCGAAGGAGAGCATACTGATAGTGGACGACGAGGAAGAGGTTCTCGACCTGGTGCGTCACGACGTGGCTGAGAGCGGCTATCGGGTGGAAACGGCGGTGACGAACCCGGCGCATTTTCGCTGCCTCGTTAGGCAGTGCGTCAGGGGCGTGTTATGAAGGGCGTGTCCAAGCCTGCGTTTGCCAGCCAATTGGAACCCACTTTGTTGCGGCGGCCCTTATTGCGCCCGCCGGCACGTGCCCCGCACAGGTGTGCGCTCCAACCGCCAGAAGCCCCCCGCCGCCCGGTACGCCCATCCCCACACACCCTGGGGCCCTGCACGTTTTCCTCGCACGTCCTCCTGCTATAAACCCTTGCCCAGAAGAGACCTCTACCACTGACCCTTCTGCCACCCGGCGCAACCACTGCTTTGTCGCAGTGGCCTTATGGGTCTTGCGGTGCTACAATTTTGCAATATCAGGGTAAATTTCAGATTTACCGAGCTAAGGCGGGCCTGGAACGAAACTTCCATTTATCGCAACCATAATCCTGTGCAAGGCTTTGCGCACGTTTCTCTTATCGCCAAGTGACTTTTCCATGGAAGCGTCTATGTTTCGCCCGGATAGCGCGGCTGAAAAACACGAACTGATGCCTACCCACAAGCCAGTGCGTCCTGCTGACGTCAGCGGGGTAGCTCTCTGATCTTTTCTTTGACTATATTGGCCAACCTTGTTGGTTGCCACAGACCATCTTGTCGCACACTAGAGACTGCAAACCGAAATACCAAGACTGGAGGATCGCACCATGAAGACAAACTCAATCCACTGGTTGTCCTTTTTATTCATCCTGTTGCTCGCCTTGCTATGCGCCGGCAACCAAGCCGTTTCGGCAAAACCGGTAGGTGACCTCAACGATGACTGTGTCGTCAATCTTCATGATTTGAGCCTGCTGACGAACAACTTCCTCAAGACGTGTGATGACGAAAATGATGATAACAAGGGCAAGAAGAAAGGCTTGCGAAGGGTAGCAGTGCTTTTCGTCGGCCACGGTGAGCCCGCAACCGTAGAGGACGGCGACGTGCCGATCACCTTGGCCGACGGAACGCCCTTCGGCCCACATGCTGTAAGCCTGCAGGTGCCAGAAGAGTCACAGTACACCGAATGGGCTGCGGCCTACGAAGAGATTGCCACGGCCATGACCTATATTTTTCACGACTTTAACGGCAATGGCATTCCCCATGAACTTCAGATCTTTCCTATGGGTGATGTCCCGCCATTCTTTGGCTGGCAGGCCTTTCGCGCGAGTATCGCCGAACACTATCAGGCCACGGGCAACTTCAGCCCCCATAACCAGAGTCTGCGCCAACATATCGAGAGCCTGGACTTGGACGTAGGTGAACCCAGGACAAAGGTCGACACCTACCTGGCATTTCTCGACGCTGTTCCTCGCATAATGGATGTTGTCTGGGACATCACCCACACGCACGAGTACCAGGAGCTGGTCGTCATCCCGCTGCTTTTGGCACATTCCACCCACACACAGGAAGTAGCAACATTGGTGTGCGAGACGGCCCACCTGACGGGCGACATGGACATTATCGTGCTCGAACCTTTTTTCGAGTTGCCCTACATGCGCCGGCGAGTAAAGAACGCAGTTATACACATGGCCCACTTTTTGCGACAGAGTATCCCCGCCGACGTGCCCGATGACGACATCGGTGTGCTCTTGGCCTCGCACGGAACACCCTATGTACCGCCCTATCCGGAATACGGCTATGTGCCCG
>CAYNXW010000288.1:0-3892 GCA_964401265.1 uncultured Pirellulales bacterium
ATAGAGTCATCAGACGGGGAAAAGACATGGGGGACTATCGGTGTCTCCGAGAACATCATAGAGGCAAGCTGGCAGGCCCTGGAAGATTCAATTATTTACGGGCTTACACATCTGGAGAAGGACAGCAGGGATAGCTGAATTACATTTTAATTGATAAGAACGGAAAATAGTCCGGGATTGCTTTTTTAAATCTTTTCCAGAATAGAGGATTGCAGGAACATAAAACCGGGTATACTGATTACTGATCTGGTGCATTAAGTCTGGTTTATCATTGACGTCCTTGTCGGTACATATACCCCGGGAAGCATATCAGCCTTTAGCATATGGGCAAGTGCAGCCGAATCAATCTTATCAGTCTTTACCCTTGCTTCTCCTATTATTCTTGTCTTTAGGGGGTTGGCAACAGTTATATTATCTGTAATGGCCTCAAGGATCCTATAGTAGTATAGCCAGTTGTATGAAGCCTCTATTGCTACAGATAACTCGCTGCCGACACCCTGGGCCTTAAGATAATGGCTGATATCTTCTATTTTTGAACTTATATTTGCTCTTGATATAATTTTACCATCTGCTCCTAAGACTGTTGCAAAAACATTTCTTTTGTGTAAATCTAGACCTATGTATTTCATTTGCATCTCCTTTAAAATTTAAGTTATGATAAAATATTTTATCATAGACTTGTCAACTGGAGGTGCACTATATTTTATTAGATCCTTTAAAATTTAGGATCCTTGATTTTCATGTTATCATTCTATCTATAAGTTAATATCCTGTCTATTAGGAGGGGTTCACCCCAGTTTGATATTTGACAAAGAAAGGAGAAGCTATATTGGATAAAAGGTTTTGTGATCAGTGTGGAACTCCCATAAGGGCTGAAGCAAAGTTTTGTCCGAATTGCGGTGCCGATGTCTCTTCAATAAACATTAAACAGAAAGAGAAAGCTCGGCACGGCGGTGTAGTTGAAAAAAAAGGTTCCCCTGATGCAGGGAAGCCTAAAAGTGACACAAATCTGCTTAAAAAAATCCTGATACCAATTTTTAGTATTATCGGTGTAGTAATTATTGCAGGAATTATAATAATAAGCGTATTTATTTCAAGGTCATGCAGTTCCAGAGATATTATTAGTTCGACTAGTAGTATTTCTGATTCCGAATCAGGATCATTTGATGCCGGAGCCCCCGGATTGGCAGAACTGGTGTCCCCTGATCAGTTAGCCATTCTTTCAGTAGACGGCCCTCCTCAGGCATATACCATTTATATTGATCCAACCTCTGGTTCCGTAATAGAGCAGTGGAGTTATTACCTTCTAGGAAGAGAGATAAATTTTATAGATGGTGTTTATGAGGGAGGTTTAGAAGTCCCTCTGCCGGACGCAGTACCAGATGTACCAATCCCTGAGCTTGCAATATACCCCTGGGAAATACTAAATGATTTTTCCCCTGAAGCGGTTATAAGAGAGACTGGAACAGCTATTTTTAATACCTCAGGACTGGTACTTCCTGGATGGAACGACGGGTATGAAGTTGCCCGCCTATGGCTGCTTTCAGGCGGTGGCAATATGATAACAGTGGATGGCCGTCTTGCCATGCTTGACATAGACCCTGGTGAAACGCTGGAACTGGACCAGTTTGCAATAAATGATTTTTTGGTGGGAACCCTGGTGGATGATAATAGCCGGCTTGGAGCCATTCTATCACCCGATAGTGAAGCTGGGTCATACCGTCTTTCCCTTTCACCCCGGGGTCAGGGAACGACCGAAGATGGCACAGGCTTTATCTTTGAGCTAACTGGTACTGATATTGAAAAGACATTTGTCATCGGGGAAGATGCAGAAGTCATTGTTTCAGGAATTGACGGCTCAGAGATTATTCCGCAGGCCAGCGGGGCAGTGGCCGTAGAAAAATATGATAATGGCTATACCCTGGCCATAAATGCCCTGATAAATGGCCAGGAGTATGTATTGGCAGGTTTTATGGGAAGTGCCGTTTGGCGAAGCGGTGATACCTCTACTATAAGGGCTATTGGCGATGTCCCTGAATTTATTAGTGATAACCCCGAGCTTATAAGCGAAAACACAGAATTGACTATAACCAAAGAGGATGAATCCGAGGATGAATCCGAAGTAACTTTGGAACCAGATTGGGTTTTAGCTTTTAGCGATACTTTTGATTCCAATGAAAATGGATGGCCCGTATCTTACGGGGAGGAAAATGAAGACGTTTTTTATCAGTCAGATATTTTCCAGGAGCAGTATCTGGTTTTCGTTCAGCAGAAAAAAGAAGGGAAATATTTTGTAGAGCGCTTAATACCCAGGGAGCTTGGACAGACATTCTCCATAAATATTGATATAGCACAGGAGGGAGCTGGCAGTTCGGGAGGGGGTCTGGCTCTATCAGATAAAAACGGGGTCAACCAGATATATTTTTTAGTGTTTGCGGATGGTGGATATTTTTGGATAGTTCAAAGAGACAATAGCGGACTGAAATATCCTCTTGATTATCCTGTTTCTGAAATAAAATCTGTCGGACAGATAAATACTCTTTCGATTAAAAGGGCTGGGGCGGGTTTCTATTTCTTTATTAATTCCCATGCTGTTGGAGCGGTAACAATGGAGGACTTTGTCGTTGACCATATTGGTGTGGTGGTAAATTCAGGCCCAGAAGAATCGGTCACCTGTTATTTTGACAAATTGGAAGTCTATGATTTAAATTAGGCAAAGGAACGGAGTATAAGATGCGAGTTTTACGTGAAGGAGTCACTGCTATTTTAGCTTCTGCCTTGATGATACTTGCAGTTGTCAGTACAGGAGTAAATGCCAAGACCATTTATGATATAGAGATGGACCGTAATTATGTCTCAGCAGCAAGGGAGCAGCTGGCAAGCCAGTATGAAGAGGTAAAAGAAAAGCTTGATATTGCCCGCAGGGAAAACGATGCGGTTGCTGCAGCTGAATGTGAAATGGTACTTGATACCATAAGTCTTATTGATAGACGTGTAAACATTGTAGCTATCAGTGACCAGGTGGAACAGACAAAAGAAGCCTTCATAGAGGACCAGTGGTCAAAGTTTGTAGCCGAGAAGATCATCGGAGTTATGGGCTGGGGAGTCAGCAGGATCGGCTTTGGCAAGGTCACAGATACTTATATGAAAGGAAAAAATTGGCCTCCAAGATCAAATTTTGTTACTTATGATCCCGTCACTGGTGAAAATGTTCGCATCATACTTGGAAACAGGCCGGAACTTACTGTGACAATATTCAGTGATGAATTATCTGACTTCGGGAAAACAACCCTTGAGATCTTTGACAAGATGCGAAGCCAGGCTGCTAAAGATGGAGGATTGATGTCGCCGTATGATGCCCAGCGGTTTATAAGCGAGCAGCTGGAAAATATTGAAGGGATCCAACCCCTTCCCTCAGATATTGGTACATACATCGCTTCCTCAATGATCAGGCAGGGAATAAAGGAAGGTAGCCATATTGGTGATGAAAAAGAGCGGGATGAATTTGCCCGTGACTGGGCCTGCCAGCAGCTAACTAAAATGGCAACAGAACAGTCTACCAGGACCTCTGCAGACGTCGAACGTTCTGAAGCTCTCTGGGCAGCAGTTGATATGATCTGCGGGACTTCTTCTGACTCTGCCTCCGGGGAGACGCCTGAAGAAGAGACAGCTGAGGAGGCAGTAGAAGCCGAAGAAGGATCATCAGAACATACCGGCAGTTATGAAGGACTTTATGAGGGAGAATTAAAAGTTCATAAAGAGGGAACCGAAACCAAATTATTGAACAGCTCCGCAGTCCTGGAAGTGATCGGTGACAAAGTCTTTATTGTAATGGATTATAGCATTTATTTTGAAGCGATATTGGATGGCAGTTGTTTTGCAACATTGACAA
>CAYNXW010000289.1:0-3884 GCA_964401265.1 uncultured Pirellulales bacterium
CACGTCAGCCCCGCCACCGACACCTCCCCCAATACCGGCAGAGCAATCTCTCCCTGACCATCCACCTCCCGACGGTAGCTCTGTTCCTGACCCAGTTCGGTCAACTGCAACACCCGAACCTCGAGACAGTCGCCGCACCCCACATGATAAACCCCAAGGGCCGCCACCCCCTCCTCCACGACCACGTCACCACCCCCATCGCCCCTACCCTCCGTGAATCCGACCCCTGCAATGCCGATCTCCTCAGCAGCCGTAGACCATCCGCCGGCCCGCGCACTCCGGTAGTCCCCCGGCTCAATCAGACCGCCACCACGACCCGTCGCAGATTCCTCCTGGCCCGCCTCGACGGCACCGACCGAGCCCCCCCGTGCGTCTGGAAAAGAGCCTTGCCCGGACCTTGGCCCCATGACGCGATCGGGAAAAAGCCCCCAGGGCCGCCGTGTCTCTGGTTGACGGCGATCAGGCAGCTCCTGCCCGCTGCCGCTACCTTCTCGCAACCGTGGACACCGCTCGCCCACCCCTCGCGGTTGGTTGCGATACACCGCCGGATGCATGCCCGGAGAACACGTAATCTTGTACGGGCGAACAACCTGTTGTTCACGCTGACAGCCCGAACCCACCGCCAAAGCCGTGCCGATGGCCAAGACCTTCAAAAAATATCTCGTTCGTCCGATACCTGCCATCACCTCTCCATCTGGCTGTCCCTTGCCTTGATGCTGGTTGATCGGCCGGGCCGCGGGGCTACTCGCGCCAGTTGGCCTTACGCACCACCGCCGGGGGCAGTACAAAGCAGTCCGCACGTCCCCGAACCAGCCCGATCAGCCGTTGGCCCGCAGGAAACCATTCCAACCGTTGACGCTGCGGACCTACAGGCCAGGGACCCGCCTCCGAACGACGTGAAAGAGTCTTCTGCTGTGTCGGCTCTTTACTTGTACTACGCTTAAACCGAGACATGCCGCGATCTCCCGCTCTCTGGGGACAAGGGCATCCGTTACGTTGGGCCCGCGTCCCGCACATGGTCTATCTGTCACCTCATGCCGTGACCATGCCGGCGGCGCACTGTCACGACAAAGAAAACATCGACCCAAACCACGACCGACTTTGACCTGCAATGTGGATAGGTGTACTGATAGGGCCGTTGGGCCCCTCCACCCTTATCCCCTCGCCGCCAGAGAGACCCCACGGTCTGATAACTTGCTTTATCTGCCAGCCAATATGCCTTAGGCTTCCTGGGACAGGCTCCCACAGTGCCAGAAAAACAACACACGAGGAACCAAAATGATCAAAACCGAAACCATTGACGTCAAAACCCACGGCGGCACACACATCATCGACCTGACCGAGCAGGTGGCGCGCCTCATTACTGCCTCCGCCATGCAGACCGGAACCGTCACCCTCTTCAACGTAGGCTCGACAGCGGCCCTGACCACCGTGGAATACGAACCGGGACTCGTCAAGCACGACTTGGCCGCCGCCTTCGAAAAAATAGCCCCCCAAAACGCACGCTACGAACACGAAGAAACCTGGCAAGACGACAATGGCCACTCTCACGTCCGAGCCTCCCTGCTCGGCCCGTCCCTCGTCGTCCCCTTCGTTGAAGGCCAACTCACCCTCGGCACCTGGCAGCAGATCATCCTGGTCGACTTCGACACCCGCCCCCGACAACGACGCGTCATCTGCCAAATCATGGGCCAATAATGTAAGACTTCACGCTTCAGCGCGCTCTGCTGAATCTTACACACCAAAGTCCTGTAGCAGACGCAAAACCGCCCATGGCCGCCATTTCTCCTAGCCACCACCGCTGCCGCATCGAAAAAATCCAGTATGAACCATCCTTGGCAATCACCACCCACCATTATTATGATGACTGGCTAGTTCTTGCCAACTAGTGTAGTATAGGTTTCAGCCCATGCAGATATTTTTTGTCCATAAAATAACGACGCCATGACGGCTGACGTGTCCTGACCGAGACAAACGACAGCAACGTCGCCCAATGTGATTACGACGGGTGCCACCGTCTGCCCGCCTGCCGGCGCTACGCCGCAGGCAGTACAGGCGATCGCCTACTCGCTGCAGCCGTCCGAATACTCTATCAAACAGGCCCTCTTTATGGTAGCCGACCCAAACAACACCCCCACCCCCTACCACCTCGCCAGCACCTTTCCCACCTCGCGCCCATCTTCCCTGCGATGGAAGCCCCAGGCACTGCCTGGGGACAATATAACAACTCTTAACAAACAACAAATTCCCCCCGTCACCCGCCTCATCCTCGCCGCCGACGCCGCCGTCAAAAACACCTACACCTACGACCCCGTCGGCCGCTCCTTCGCCACCCAAACCTCCGAAACCATCGCCAATCCCTTCCAGTTCACCGGCCAGTGCTTCGACGAGACCATCAGCCAGTACCACCTCCGCGCCCGCCAGTACGACCCCGCCCTCGCCCTCTTCACCACCCGCGACCCCGTCCTCGGCAAACTCCAACAACCCCTCTCCCTCCACGCCTACCTCTACTGCATCAACGACCCAATCAACAGAACCGATCCGTCCGGCCGATTCGTGGGCGCCGTACTTGGCGGCGGCATGAACGCAGCACAAGTCGCCAGGGTGGCCACCGGCGCAACCATCGTAGGCGCAATCCTCTATGACGTAATGCACCAAAACATGATAAGCAACGCTATCGTGGATGTGCTCATCTACACCACAGACTCCAGCATGGGCCTCGGTGAAAACTTCAGAAGCGCCCTGAGAACCTTGCGACGGCAGTTTGCCAGAAATCACCCAGAGCCAGATTCGTGAGGTATTGTCAATTTCGGTGGATGAAATCTTTTCAAGCGGCGATCTCCCTGATGCCATCCACAAATGTAATGCCTCGTATCACCTCGTCCAGTAACGCACTGCCGTTCAGCGCTCGCCAATGTTTCTCCGCACTTCTGGCTAACTTGAAAACCATCGTCAAACACGCTGTCCGCGAGCCACAGCCCTTCGTCTTGTTTGTCCGCAGCCGCACCGTCGAAAAGGTCGATTCGATCGGATTGCTCGTCCGCAAATGCACCCAGTGCTCCGCTGGGAAATCGTAAAATGTCAGCAACTCCTCGCGATCCTTCGCCAGGCAGGCCGTCGCCTTGGGATACTTTGCCTCGAAGGTTGCCACGAACAAATCGAACGCCTTCTCCGCCTCCGCCCGCGTTGGAGCCATCCAAATTTCGTGCAGCATCGCTTTCGCCTGCAAGCCCTTCGGCAATTTGTTCAACACGTTCGCCGTCTTGTGCACCCAGCAACGCTGCTGACGTGTCGTCGGAAACACCGTTTTCAAGGCCGACCAGAAGCCCAACGCGCCAGCACCGGTCGCCAGTTTTGGTTCGACTTTCAAGCCGCGGGCCTTCACGTTCAGAAGGAGTTCCCGCCACGACTGCGTGCTCTCGCGATACCCGTCGGCAATGGCGATCAGTTCCTTCTGGCCCGTTTCCGTAGCTCCCATCAGTACGAGAATGCACTGTTTGCGGTTGGCCTCGTCCTCCAGCCGAACGTTGAAGTACACGCCGTCCGCCCAGAAATACACATAGCGTTTGTCCGCCAGCGACTGCTTCGACCATGCCTGCCATTCGGTCTGCCACTGTTCTTTGAGCCGACCACCGTCGAGGCCGAAAAGCCCAATGCCGCCGGTCCGAGCAGCCCCTCGAGGGCCTCGCCCATCTGGCCCGTGCTGATGCGCTTGAGGTAAAGCCAGGGCACGAACTCCTCGAGCGTTTTCGTCTTCCGAAGGTACGGCGGCAGAATTGCACTCGTGAAGCGATCCCGCTCCCCGTTCTTATCCAGCCGTCGATCATCGACGCGCGGCAGGTCGAGTTGAATCGTACCCAGCCCGCTCTGAATCGTTCGGCCCT
>CAYNXW010000290.1:0-3880 GCA_964401265.1 uncultured Pirellulales bacterium
CCACCGTTGAGCCTCCTTACTGCTCTTTGCCCATCACCGTTGAAAATGCCCGGTTCGCCGTACTACATACCCATTGCAAGCAATTGCTTGCAATTTGCCACCTACGGCATCTCAACCTGCTTTGAGTACAAACATCCCTGTGTTATGTCTACGTGTGTCCGACAGCCGTTTCGGCGGTCCGTCGGGCCAGGCGCAGCTTGGCACTGCGACTGCGTGGATTACGTCGTCTTTCTTCTTCATCGGCTACAAGCGGCTTTCGCGTCAAAATCTCGTAGACGCCCGCTTGGCCTTTACCGCGAAAGTCATACTTGACCCGGCGGTCCTCCAGGCTGTGAAAGCTGATCACCCCGATCTGACCACCCGTCTTGAGCCACTGTGGCGCCAAGGCCAGCAGACGCTCCAGGTTGCCCAGTTCGTCGTTGACCGCGATCCGCAACGCCTGAAACGTTCGCGTCGCCGGGTGGATCTTGCTCTTACGGCCCTTGCCTCGGATACCCAGGGCGCCGTTGATCACCTCCACCAGTTCGTCCGTCTGGCTCAGACGCCCCCGACGCCGTGCCGTCACAATGGCCCGTGCAATCCGTCGGCTGTGTCGCTCCTCGCCATATTCGTAAATCAGATCCGCCAGGTCGTCCTGCCTGAGCGAATTCACCAGGTCGGCTGCGGTGGTCGGCTGACGTTGGTCCAGCCGCATATCCAAAGGCCCGCCAACCTGAAAACTCAACCCGCGATCGCCATCGGCCATCTGAGCCGAGCTAAAGCCCAAATCCGCCAGAATCACGTCGACTCGACCAAAGCCCCCACGTTCGAGAACCCCATCGAGGTTACCGAAGTTCTCCCGAACGAGCGTCACCTCGGCGTCCACGCCCGCAAGGCGTTGCTCAGCCACTGCCAGGCTGGTGTCGTCGACGTCCAGCCCCAGCAATTTTCCCTGGGGCCCCAGTCGCGAGGCCAACGCCAGCGCGTGGCCCGCCTGGCCCACTGTGGCGTCTACCACCACGGCATCGGGACCGTACGCTAAAGCGCCCATCACGGTGTCAAGGAGCACGGCGGCATGTACGATCTCAGGCTCAGCCAAGGCTGCACTCCGCCTGATTAAAAAGTCGTAAGAGCTCACGCCTTAGCGTGGTCTGTTCCATCTTGCACACTAAAGTCCGAAACTCCCAACCCCTCCCCGTTGTCCAGGCCAAAAAAACCGTAGAGAACTCAGTAACATGGAATGCGCTTAGCCCATGCTGATTTCTAGCCCGACGTCGGCGAACAACGCGACGCCCCCGTGCCCGCCAGGAAGGACTGGACCTCCTTCGAAAAATCAACATCTACGTAATCGCCGCCCCAGCTCTGAACGCGCGCCAACCGATCCGCCAACCGCCTCATGCCTTCTTGCATCTGCCGATGGTGCTCGTGCGGCTGCTTGCCGGCCATCCATTCTCTCTGTAGTGCTTCCACGCTCGTCATCTCTTTGCTCTGGGTTGTCTCTACCGTGGCAGGCCTTGCCGCCCTGGGGCTTCTTGTCGTGTGCATCGTACAGTGCCTCCGTGTCGTTGGCTAGGGCGAGCAGACAGCAGCCGGGCATGACCCCGTGCTGCGTGCATCCTGACAGGTCCCTCATCCGGGGCCTTGGCCAAGTCATTCCTTGACTTGGGCCAATTCCCGTTCGCGACGCAACGCCTCCTCGCGGGCTTGGAGCAGCATGTGCTCGTGGGCCGCCAGATGGTCATCCAGGTACTCATCCCACTGCTGCTGATCCCACAGTTCCAGATGGTCCCGCGCCCCGATCAGCGTCACCTGCTCCTGCAGGGACGCCCGTCGGATTGCTCGGTCGCTCAGTAGCACTCGTCCTTGCCGATCCAGCTCAACCCTGCCGGCCAGCGCGTAATTAACCCGGTCAAAGGCCAACGACTCGTCCGGGGCCACCTTCCTTGGAGCCACGGCAAGGGCGATGCGCTCGTAATACTTCTCTGGATAGAGACTTAATATTCTGTTAACGCCCCAGACGGCATAGAACCCGTTGCCCGAGTCCTCCTGGGCGATCTGTTCGCGGATTCGCGCCGGGATGGAGAGGCGGTTCTTGTTATCAATCGTCAGTTCGTATTCACCCGTCAGGAGCAGCATATGCCTGGGAACTCTCCAGTGAGGTTGAGTGCTCACCACTTTCACCCAAAACTTACCACATTCTACCACAATGTGCCAAATAAAAAATCGGCAAATATTAAAGGATTCTTGCAATCTTTATCTGTGGTCGGGGTACTCGTACTATATAGGGCCGCAGGGGTGGTTCAGGGTACTATATATTCTTATCGGTCCTATAAGTAGTTTGACAAGAAGAAGGGGTTGATGCTCGTAACAGCCTGTGAGAAACTCGGGAAGCGTATGTGGAAAACCTGTAAGTTGTTTTCGCGGCTCGCCCCACCTATCCCCACCGGGCTCCCACTCGGCCCGCGTTTAGCTGCTTTAAGCCCGTCGGCGGGCGGTTTGTTCTCAAGGGGTAGGGCAGTTGGGGACACTCAGCAGCGGATGCCCTTGGGCCGGTCGACAAGGCGATTGGAAATGGCTGGCTGTGTCGATAGTATCTTATAACTGAAGTGGTGGTTGTGGCCTTTGGGCTCGAGGGCGAGGCTGGCCTGGCGTTCCTGGGTGTGTCTGGCAGGGAGAGGTTCTGAGTGAGGCTTGGTGGCATGGCAAATGGCTCTGGCAATTCAGAGGGGTGCCTCTCCAGCGGCCGTCAGGGTTTGGAGAGTTTTGGGGCCAGTCGGTTCGCGAGGAACCTGGGCGTGTTCTGGGGGCGGTACAAGTGGTTCTTGTTGTTTTTTGGGCTCGGGGTGCTGGCGGACTGCCTTTCGACGAGCTATTTCCTGCTGACGGATAAGCATTACCAGGTGGAGGAGGTGCACGCGGGGGTGGACCTGGCGATTCGGTGTCTTGGTCCGTTGGGCGGGGTGGCCCTGGCGTTTGTGGGTAAGTTGGCGGGGGGGGTGTTTGTGGGTGTTTACCTGGGGCGGTGGAGTCCGTATGTGCTGTCGACGGCGGCAGTTCTGTCGTTCTGGGCGGCGTGGTACAACGTGTGGGGCTGCCACACGGATTACTATCCCATGTTGTTGCGTTTGTTATCTTAGGTCACGGGCTGATCGGAGGGGCCACCCTATGGGCCGGCGGGGGCGATTGGCCCCATAGCCGGGGTGCTGACGAAAGTGCGGCAGGGGGCGGGGGCGTTTTTTGGCCAAGAACGCGTATTTGTGCGCGATTGTGTCAGCGGCAATCTTGGGTTGGTGTGTTAAGGTGGGTAATCTGTAGCGGTTGTAGTGTGCGCGATTTGGCCAACGGGTGGCAAAAAGTGGTCAGAAGTCGGAAGAAGTAGGACGGTTTTGGGCAGAAGTTGCACCGTTTGGGGTCAAAGTCGGGCGTTTTTGGGGCGAAAAAGAGGGGTGATTTTCAGGAGTGCGCACAAACCCAGGTTACCTAAATTAGCTATCTTAACAGGGGGAAGATGCGCCGCAGACACCGAGGCCGCAGAGACGAGGAGAGCTTTTCGACAGGATGTGACAGGGAGTCAGCAGTCAGAAGAGTGGCGACCACGATTCGCGCGGAGGGAAGACGAGGCATAAGGCCCGAGGGCTGACGGAAGCTGGATAGTCTTACAGGTCGGACGGTTACATGCGACATATCGGATGAGGTGTTTTTGATTGGCGGATGTTGCCATCGGCTCTACCTGGCTGGTGTGAAACGCAGGTGGGCGATGGTTTGGCAGGGGCTATGGGGCGGTGGTAGTTCGGGGTTGACGGGGTAGGGGGGCTATCTTACGATGACTATGAAGTCGTTGACGTCAAAGACAGGGAGCTGCGAGTGTGGCGGTGCGTGTGCCAAGGGGGGGCAGAGGAGC
>CAYNXW010000291.1:0-3877 GCA_964401265.1 uncultured Pirellulales bacterium
CGCGAAGGGTCGGACTCTTCCGTCTGGCCGATCGACACGACCAGGCGCATAGGGGGACTCAGCACAAATGCGGGTATCACAAGAACAGGCACCGACCATCACTAGCACACGCAGCGTGACTCACGTGCCGATGCGTTCGCGGCCTTGCATGTACTGTCGCAGCGCCGCGGGCACGGTAATGCTGCCGTCGGCGTTCTGGTTCAGCTCCATCAGCGCGATCAATATGCGTGGCGAGGCGATGACCGTATTGTTCATCGTGATACAGAATCGCACCTTGCGTTCGCTATCGCGGTAACGCAAATTCAGCCGTCGTGCCTGAAAATCGAGCAGATTGCTCGCCGAGTGGGTTTCGCAGTAGCCGCCCCGACTGGGCATATAGGTTTCGATGTCATACATCCGGTACTTGGCCAGGCCCATGTCGCCGGTGCATATTTCGAGGACCCGATACGGCAGTTCCAGTTTCTGGAGGATTTCCTCGGCGTTGGCGACGATCTGCTGGTGCCACTTTTCCGCCTCTTCGCGGTCGTTGCGGCAGATAACGACCTGCTCGACCTTTTCGAACTGGTGAATGCGGTACAACCCGTAGGTGTCCTTGCCGGCGGCCCCGGCCTCTCGGCGAAAACACAACGACTGGGCCACCATGCGTATGGGCAGCTGCTCTTCATCGAGGATCTCATTCATATACAGACTGGTCGCGGGCACCTCGGCAGTGCCCACGAGAAACAGGTCATCCGCTGTGCACTCGTAGACCTGCGAGCGTCCCTCCGGGAACCAGCCGGTGCCCACAAACGTCTCTTCCTTGGTCAGCACAGGCACGGCCAGGGCCTCAAACCCCTTGGCCACCATGGTATCATGCGCCAAGCGCAGTACCGCCTGATGCAGGAGGGCGCCTTCGCGGCGCAACACATAATTTCGCGAGCCACTGAGCTTGACGCCCCGTTCGACATCCACGATCCCCAGGGCGGTGCCCAGCTCCATATGGTCCTTCGGTTCGAAATCGAACTGCCTTACGTCGCCCCATCGCCTGACCTCGACGTTGCCGCTCTCGTCGGGCCCTACCGGAGCATCGGCATGGGCAGGCTGAGGCATGTGCAGGAGCATCTCCTGAACGGTTGGCTCCAGCTGGGCCAGTTCGTCACGAAGCTGCTTTTCCTGGTCCTTGAACTGGCCCATGCGGACAATCGCCGCCTGCCTCTCTGTGGCGTCTTTCATTTTGGCGATGTCTTTGCCCGCCTGGTTTTTCGCCGAGGCCAGCTCTTGCAGCTCCGTCTTGACCGCCCGCATGCGACCGTCCAGCTCCAGCAGCCGCTCGACGTCAACGGACGCCTTCTTCTGACGACAGGCCTGCTGGTAAACCGCCGGCTCCTCACGTAAATGCTTGATATCTATCATAATACCTCAGACGATAAGGCCAGTGGGCCGCAAAGGCAAGCGGTTTTTGCCGCCGTGGTCAGGCCTGCGGGTGAAGTGAAAGGAAATGCATAACCTGCTGGACAAC
Organism: uncultured Pirellulales bacterium; assembly: GCA_964401265.1. Taxonomy (GTDB): domain Bacteria; phylum Planctomycetota; class Phycisphaerae; order Sedimentisphaerales; family SM23-30; genus CAYNXW01. The sequence goes on from CAYNXW010000291.1 coordinate 1,499, forward strand.
CGCGTTGGTTTTTGTACAATGCTCACGCGAGCCGACACGATACCTACCAACCGCAGGAGAATCGAACCATGCTTATGCCCAGGCTCGCTGTGTTACTGGCGCTGGCCTCCGCCGTTGCCGGCTGTGCGTCCAATCCCCCCGTCCCGCAAGGCGCCACCTGTGGCCCGAGGGATTGCTCCATCGCTAACCGCCCCGCGCGTGTCCTGCGTCACGTCGTTCTCTTCGGTTTCAAAGAGGACACCACAGCGGACCAGATTCCGCAGATCGAATCCGCCTTCTGTGGCCTTACCAGCCAGATCGACGCCATAGAGGGCTTCGAATGGGGCACCGATGTCAGCGACGAGAACCTCGCGCAGGGGTACACACACTGCTTTCTGGTCACCTTCGGCTCCGAAGCAGCCAGAAAAGCTTACCTGCCCCACCCCGCCCATCAGAAATTCGTGAAACTGCTGCGACCCCACGCCGAGAAAGTCCTTGTCATCGACTACTGGAACTGCCCCTGAGCCGCCTACTCAGGCCGCATCGACGCCAACAGCGATTTTATGTCCTTCTTGAGAATTGGCAAGCGTTCTGTAATGGTACGCCAAATGAGTTCATAATTGGCGCCGAAATAGAAGTGAATCAACTTGTCGCGCATCCCAGCCATCTCCCGCCAAGGAATGTCCGGCCCCTGACAGCGCAACTCGGTCGGCACCTTCTTGCTCGCTTCGCCAATGATCTCGAACTTGCGAATAACTGCACTGCTAGTCTTATCGTCCACAGCGAACTCATCAAATGACATACCCTCCACAAACCCCTCAATGGCAACGATGGCCTCATGGATGTCACGTAGATACAGCCGGTAGTCTCTCACAGATAAACCGCCTCGCTCAGGATTCGCTCCTTCAGCTCCGCTCGAATCGACCCGATAGGAACCACATCAACAGGACGCCCCAACGCCTCCTCCAGGAATTCGGCTAGCCCCACATAGTCAAACAGATCAGCCTTCTGGTCAAATTCAACCAAGACATCCACATCGCTGCCCGGCCGGGCCTGTCCCCGCACCTCCGAGCCAAAGACCGCACGAAGCTCGACGTGGTACTGGTCACGAGCTGGCCCCTGAAGCCCTTTCAGTTGCTCTGTAAGTTCGCCTATGCCCATGCCCGCTTCGACCTCCAAAACGCCCACCCCAATCATACCGCCTGCGTTGCCGGCACACAACTGCTCTCTTGGACAGAATGTGAGCCCACCTATCTTGCCCGCAGTGCGAAATACCCGTGGCCAATCATGTCGAACACCTGCTCCTCGACGATCGTAAGTGCCGCCTGGGCGAAGATGTCACGCCATTGGGCCGCCGTGCCGATTTGCTGGCCGCTCAATTCGTGAAACAGATGATGCTCCAAGGAGGCTGTTGGATGTCGGCGTAGCCATTCACCGTCCTGCAGACAGAATTCGCCCACGACAAGCAGCGCCCCTCGGAATCGCTCCTTGAGCCGGTTGAGCAGGTCCACAATTCGCTCGGGCTCCTGCAAGTACTCATGAAAGGTATCGCAGGCCGTGACGCAATCCACCTGTTCGACAGGCGGGGGCAATTCGGGTAAATCGAACACATCCCCTAACTGCACCGTGAGCCGGCCGCCACAATCTTCCTCCGCCAGCCGCTGCTCATCATAGCGTACCATCTCCGGCGAGAAATCCACCCCGTGGCAGCGTATCTGCTTATCTTGCCGGCACAGCCCCGCCAGCAACGCCAAGTCGCCACAGCCCAGATCCAGCACCTGTTTGCAGCCATGCTCGAGCACCATCCGCCGCATGATCGGATAGGGCAACTGCTCACACAGTCGGCCGCTGCCCAGGCCCACATAGGTGATGCGTCGCTCCAGGTCTCGGCCATAGCGTTTCTGCCCCTTGAGCAATTGTTCCAAATTCGCAAAGCACGGCTCGTACGCGTACAACAGCTCAAACAGACCGCGCGGCTCCGCCAGCAACTCCCGTCCGCCCTCGGCCAGGCTCAATTGCTCGGCTTGCAGGTGTAGCAACCCAATCTTATCCAGATACTCCACCGTCGCGTCCAACACCGCTCGGTCCAACCCTCGCTGGGCGGCGTAATCTGCCAGATGCACCTGGCCCTTGTCGGCCAGCTCGTCCAGCAGTCCCTCATTCATCAACGCCCACCAGCCACTGCACGCCGCATAGCCGCGTACGTACTTTAGCCCCTCTTCGTGACGGCGTTTCATCCGCACGGCCCGCCCGAATCCGAGCAACCGTATGAGTTTGATTATCTGTCCCAGCATCAGCGTTTCACCCATTCTCTTCGGTCATCGGTCACGACTTACGGCAGGAAACACTTTTGTTAGGATATCTTGGCGTCTTGGTGGCACCATATGTCTAATCCCACTC
>CAYNXW010000292.1:0-3875 GCA_964401265.1 uncultured Pirellulales bacterium
TTTGCGGGCGGACGAGGAGATCGAGGCGATCTTGGCGCCGACGGACGTGTTGGGCAAGAACTCGGACAAGCTGCGTGAGGGTATGGTGTTGGCGCGTCTGGAGGGGGACTTGGCGCAGGTGGACAGCACAGATGTCCAGTATGTGGACGTGTCGTCGAAGCAGACGGTGGGTGTATCGGCGGCGTTGATACCGTTTTTGGAACACGATGATGCCAACCGGGCGTTGATGGGCTCGAACATGCAGCGTCAGGCCGTACCTCTATTGCGGACGGAGCCCCCGATTGTTGCGACGGGGATGGAGCGCGAAGTAGCGGGCAACAGCAGCATGGTGGTGCGGGCGCAGCACCAGGGCAAGGTGACGTACGTGGACGCGATGCGGATCGTGATCGACGACGCGGACGAATACGTCATGCGTAAATATGTGGGGCTGAACGAGCGGACGTGTCTCAACCAGAAGCCTTTAGTGAATTTGGGTGAGAAGGTCAAGGTGGGGCAGGTGATTGCGGATGGGGCGGCGACGGCTCAGGGCGAGCTGGCGTTAGGTCGCAATGTCATGGTTGGCTTCATGATGTTTGATGGTTACAACTTTGAGGACGCGATTCTGATCAGCGAGCGGCTGGTGAAGAACGACGCGTACACAAGTGTTCATATTGAGGAATACGAGGTTGAGATCCGGGAGACGAAATTAGGGCGTGAGGAGTTCACGTGCGATATTCCGAATGTCTCGGAGAAGGCGCTGGCGAATCTGGATGAAGGTGGCGTTGTCCGGGTGGGGACGCAGGTCAAGCCTGGCGACATTCTGGTGGGTAAGGTTTCTCCGAAGAGCAAGAGTGAGCTCTCGCCGGAGGAGAAGCTGCTTTACGCCATTTTTGGTCGGGCAGGTGAAGACGTCAAGAACGATAGTCTGGAAGTGCCGAGCGGTCAGGAAGGCATCGTAATAGACGCGAAGCGTTTTTCGCGGCGGATGTACATGACGGACGAGCAGCGACGTGCTCACAGCCAGGCGATGAAGGATTACGAGCAGTCGATGTCGCATAAGGTATGCGAGATTTTCCGGCAGATGTCGCGTGTTCTGAGCGATCGGCTGGAACTGGTGGTTGTTGACCCGAGTACGCGGCAGAAGCTGGGGCTCAGTGATAATGACGAAGTGATTCTGGAGCAGGTTGATAATTTTCAGATGACGTGGATCAAGCCTGCAGCTCGCCGGAAAGAGGCTGAGGAGGCGTTGCGGCCTTACCTGAAGCGTATCGAGGAGCTGCAGGAGGAGCGTCAGCGTAAGTTGCAGCAGATGAAGCGTGGGGACGAGCTTCCTTCGGGGGTGCTGGAGATGGTGAAGGTCTACATTGCCACGAAGCGGCGTCTTTCGGTGGGCGACAAGATGGCGGGACGGCACGGTAACAAGGGTGTGATCGCCCGGATCCTGCCTGAGGAAGACATGCCATTTTTGGAAGATGGTACACCGTTGGATGTATTGCTGAATCCGTTGGGCGTGCCGAGTCGAATGAACGTGGGGCAGATTCTGGAAACGCACCTTGGTTGGGCGGCGAGGATTCTGGGCTTTCAGGCGATAACGCCGGTCTTTGACGGGGCAACCGAGCAAGATGTACATGAGTGCATCGAGCAGGCGAACCAGCGTGTGCGTGAGCGTGTGGCGGAGATCGAAGAAAGCAAGGCGGTGCCGCCGGTGGACGAGGTTTATGTTGAGATGCCTTATGGGGGCAAGGCCAGAGTTTATGACGGACGGACCGGCGAGCCGTTGGATCAGTCGGTGACGGTGGGTCAGATGTACCTGTTGAAGCTGCATCACCTGGTGGATGACAAGATTCATGCCCGCGCGACGGGTCCTTACAGTTTGATTACGCAGCAGCCGCTGGGTGGTAAGGCTCGTACGGGCGGCCAGCGATTTGGGGAAATGGAAGTGTGGGGTCTGGAGGCGTACGGCACGGCGTATATACTCCAGGAGTTGCTGACGGTCAAGAGCGATGATGTCGAGGGTCGCACCAAGATATATGAATCGATGGTGAAGGGGCTCAATTGCCTTGAAGCAGGCACGCCGGTATCTTTTGACGTGCTTTGCAATGAAATCCGTGGGTTGGGGCTCAATATCCAACTGGAGAAGAAGAAGGTTATTTGAGCAGTGCCCAGCCAGGCTGCCCCGGTGGGCGGCGATGAGGAAACAGAGACTAAGAGAACGTTACGACTTCCGGTGAAACCGGACTAGGCTCTTATAGCCCGGGAGCAGAGGCCCATGATCGAGTCCATTTACGACCGTATCAATGATTATGGTTCCGTTAAGATTAACTTGGCCAGTCCCAACGACATTCGGAGTTGGTCATTTGGCGAGGTGCGCAAGCCGGAGACCATCAACTACCGCACCTACCGGCCGGAAAAGGATGGGCTCTTTTGCGAGCGTATCTTTGGTCCGGAGCGTGACTGGGAGTGTGCGTGCGGTAAGTATAAGGGAACCAAGTACAAAGGCATTATATGCGATCGCTGCGGGGTAAAGGTGACGCACAGTCGTGTGCGGCGCAAGCGTATGGGCCATATCAATTTGGCTGCTCCGGTGGTGCATATCTGGTTTTTCAAGGCCATGCCGTCGCGGCTGGCGAATTTGCTAGATATGAAAACGTCTGATATCGAGAAGATTGTTTACTTCCAGGATTACGTGGTAACGGACGTGGGCGATACGCCGTTGAAGCCCAAGCAGCTCTTGAGCGAGGAAGAATTTCGTCGTGCGTGGGAGAAGTACGGGGACACGTTTAAGGCGGAGATGGGCGCCGAAGCGGTGCGGACGCTTCTGACGACGCTGGACCTTCATCAGGAGATGGTGACGCTGCGTGAGAACCTGGCCAAGACCAACAGTCAGCAAAAGGCCAAGGATATTTCGAAGCGGCTCAAGATTGTTGAATCGTTGCGTTTGAGCGACAACCGTCCGGAGTGGATGGTGATGGACGTGGTTCCGGTGATTCCGCCGGACTTGCGGCCTCTGGTGCTGTTGGAAAGCGGCAACTTCGCTACGAGTGACTTGAACGATTTGTACCGACGGATTATCAACCGGAACAATCGGTTGAAGAAGTTGGTTGACCTTAATGCACCTGAAGTCATTATCCGGAACGAGAAGCGTATGCTTCAGCAGGCGGTGGATGCTTTGTTCGATAACGGACGGTGCCGCCGGCCGGTGTTGGGTTCGAGCAATCGGCCGCTGAAGAGTTTGACCGATATGATCAAGGGCAAGCAGGGGCGGTTCCGCGAGAACCTGCTGGGCAAGCGTGTTGACTATTCGGCGCGGTCGGTGATTGTGGTGGGGCCGGGACTGCATCTGCACCAGTGTGGGCTTCCCAAGCGCATAGCGTTGGAGCTCTACCAGCCGTTTATTATTCGGCAACTGAAGGAGCGGGGGCTTGCCGATACGATCAAGAGCGCCAAGAAGATGCTGGAGCGGCGTGAGGAAGTGGTCTGGGACGTGCTTGAAGAAGTGATTCGGGAGCATCCGGTGATGCTTAACCGGGCGCCCACGTTGCACCGCATGGGGATCCAGGCGTTCGAGCCGGTGCTGATTGAGGGGCACGCGATCAAGGTGCACCCGTTGGTGTGTAAGGGGTTCAACGCGGACTTTGATGGCGACCAGATGGCGGTTCACCTGCCGTTGTCGGTGGAGGCTCAGGCCGAGGCACATGTGTTGATGTTGGCGACGAATAACATTTTCTCGCCCGCGAATGGATCGCCGATCATGTCGCCTTCGCAGGATATCGTGCTGGGCAACTACTATATTACTATTATGCGTTCGGGGCAAAAGGGCGAGGGGATGGGCTTTTCGAGTCCATTCGAAGCCTTTATTGCGTACGAGAACAAGGATGTGGACGTTCATGCCGCTA
>CAYNXW010000293.1:0-3868 GCA_964401265.1 uncultured Pirellulales bacterium
ATAAGTGCAAAAATCGCTGACCCCCACAACCTGCGAGGTGGCCTCCAACGCAAAAACAGTTTCCGTAACGCTCGGAACCATGCACGCAACTCGCTGGGGCGCGTGATTGATTTGGGCAAGCAAGACACTGGGGTCGCCAACAACCCCCCTGACGCCGCGCCCAGTAAGCTGCTCCAGCAACGCCGACAGGGCCAGGCCGATAAAAAAAAGTGTCAATACTGTTGCAATCGTTTTGTAGCGAGTCATGGTCAGTCAAGATCGAAAGGATCGTTATTGAGCGGCGCAAACCAACCAAGAAGCGCGTCGGCGGAGTTGACCCCGTAAATATTCTCTTGATTATCCTCAGGGTACGGTGCAGGCAATTCCGTGGAAACGTGGGCATCGGCCCAGGCCACAACGGCGCGACCTCGATGACGAAAATGAATGGAAGGACTAAGGTAGCAACCATCACGCGGCTCGCCGTTGGCCAGTTGAAAGGGAGGCTCCGCAAAAGAGTATTCAATGTAACGAGGCTGGCTGTTCTGGTCCAGCACCGCCAGAGCAGTGTCGGCAAACATGAGCGTTTCGCTCGGATGTGCCGGCTCGGTCCATCGACTGGATCGACTGTAGGCAAGGCGTTCCGCATTGATCATCTGGTCGCGACTCATGGCCGCCGTAAGTCGAAAACGCCACAGTTGGCTTCCAAGATAAATCATGTTGTAGCCGTAGCCACCACAGCCTTGTTCAAAGTTCTGATCCCACTCTTGATCCCGAAGAAAATCCACACGCTGGGGGCACTGCTTGACTCGACCGTCCCCAAGATAGTGGACCAGGGGACCACGAAGCGGATCAAACGGTTGATCGGGATTGTCTCGCCGACCATGCCAACGCTCGAAGCCGCCGCACGTGTCGAGAAGATCCGCAGCGGCCAAAACATATCGATCGTTGTTCTCGGTCGCGTACCCCATATTGGCCAGGGCCAGCTGACGAGCATTGGAAGAACAAACAACTTGCCGGGCCTGATCCTTGGCCGCCGAAAGCGTGGGCATCACCAGCGTCAGCAGCAATGCAATCACCGCCATGACTACGAGCAGCTCCACGAGCGTAAAGGCCTCAGACTTCTTCCCATCCGGTGTTGCCATCATATTCCTCGCGCAGTCAGGGTAATCGCCACGTTTCGCACTGCAGCCACTGTTCGTAAAAAACCGCCAAGTCAAGCACATCGACGCGATTGTCCTTGGGCAAAGCCAAATCGCAACGACCATTGTAGTTGGCTTCGCCGAAATGGCTCTGCCAGGCTTGGACCAGCAGATAATAATCCGTCAGATCGACAGCGCCGTCGAGGCTGATGTCCGCCGAATACTGCTGCTCATGCAGTACGCCTATCGCTTCCAGGTCAAAACCCGCCGACTGCGCTGTGGGATAAGGATCGTAGATGGAATGGTTAACGCCGTAGGGCTCGTAGTCGCCACCACTGTTGGGGTCGATAAAACGCGTCGCCTCATCAACAAAGTCCCCCGTGCCCGGAATATCCACCAGACGCACGTAACGCACCGCGTCAAGGTCGACCAGACCGCCAAGCACGTCCGGGTGGCCGGCCAGATCCGCCAGGTCGAACGGCGTAGCGGTGCAAATGGTATACGCATTCGGGTGTTTGCCGGCAAAATTGTAGATGTCGGACGTATCGATAGTCAACCCCGCGTAGGGACCATTGGGTTCGTCGACAAGCGACACCGCAGGAAAACGGACGAAGTTGACCCCGTCCGAAGAAACTTCAACGTAGGCAAGTTCCGCAAACATCTCCCCGACGGAAGCACCCAGCGTCGACCAGGACTGACCCGAAACAAAACCATTCTCGAAGACAGCAAAGTCATACCCACTGCCGTTGCGAATAGTGTTGGGTTCGGCAAATTCCAAGGTGATCTGGCCCGGCGGCACGCCCAGAGAAATTTGCTCCCGGCTGCGTTCGCCCAGACTCACAATGTCGTAGCGATGATCCCCGGTAGCCGGACCCAACGCATAGTTGGGATCGCCAAAAAGCGCCCAGACATCATCAGCAGGTTCATAACTGTGGACAGCACTGGCCCAGCCGCGAAAAATAGGGTTAACCAAAGCGTTGGGCTCAGATGGACTGGCATGGCGACTATTTGGATCTACGTATCCGTTTACGCCAAGCTGCGGATAGGGCCCCGCCCAAGCAAGAGCGACCCCAAGGACAACCGTGACGATACCGGCTACAAAGTACGTACCGACACCGGGCCGCGACTGCCCACGCGACCCGGTGCTCGCAACTGCCCCTGCAACACGTTTGCGCGTCGCCTCCTTCATAAGCTCCGTCCTCGTCGCCGACGCCGAGCGGCCAAAAGAGTACCCAGACCAAGCAGAACGGCCGTGGCAGGTTCCGGCACACTGCCATCCACTAACAAACTGTCCATGACAAAATAGGCCGGCGTGTTCATGCCCCACATCGGATCGTTGTCTGTCGAGGTCAGACCAAACTGCAGCGAGTTGACGCGACCAAGTCCACTAAGATCCACCCACGTCCAATCACTGACAATATAGTCATCGCCAGCCACGTCCCCACGAAAGTCAGCCAGATAAAACGCCACCGTCCCGGTCGATTGCCCGGCGGCATCCAGCCCGGTGATACTCAAAAGAAACCAGTCGGCGTCCGTCCCGTCGGCGCCGCCAAACTTCTTGGCTGCAAAGTCCCCTTCGAGCATCGAATAATAACCATAATTCGTGTTCGTAAAATAGGCGCCCGTAACCTCCAGGCCGCTCGGATCGCTGCTGACGCTGATCGTAGGCGCCTCGACAGCCCACGCACTGCAGTAGCCAACCCCGTAATTGCTGCTGCCACCCTGGCCAACCCCGGTAACAGCAGTATATTGCCCGTCAAAGCCTTTGACTATGGCAGTGTCGTTGGTGCGGTTGGAGTAGGCCCAGCCGTCCCAAGAGCCCCAATCGGCGCTATAATTGTTGTTGAAATCAGCCTGGCCGCTGGTAAAGCCACCCGACAGATCGCTGCCGTTCCAGTAGGAATCAGCCGACAGTGACAAATCATCAAAAGTAGCCAACGGGGCGCCTGTGAGTTGTACCCCGCCCCCAGCCAGACAAATTGTCGCAATGAGCGCACAGTGCATGATCGTATAATTTCTACGTACCACGTTCGTTCCTCCAGAGCCTGTTCTTCAGGCTCACATAGATAGTCCAGTCTTTCAGGTGCATCGAAACAATGCAGGCTCACACTACTTCGTGTAAGCTTTCCAACAATCATCTATCGTGCATAGCGCTATTAACACGTGGCCAAGCCACGATGATCTCAAAGGGAGAAAGGCCCACAAGGCGGCCGGCCCGAGCCTTTTCTCCGTTGTGAAGTAGCTAAATCAGAGCAAAAAAAAACCTCACACTTCGCAGGAAGCATGAGGCAGCTGATAGTTCCGGGTAATGGGAGGCACAAAGGGCCAGCCGGATGCCGCTCGACTCAAACCGCGAAGTCGTTACGTCAGGGCGTTCATGGCAGGTCTTCTGACTTACGGTTCTTCCTACTTGCCAAGCCTTCCCGTCTTTACCGACAGTGGCAGGATCTGGCGTTCGTCACCGATTACAGCGGCGGGTCCGCGACGGAATTGCACCGTCTTCCCTATTGAGGCTCTTGCGAGCCGCCAAGAACACTATATTCACTTGTCAATTCGGGCCGAAGTATGGCGCCTTACACAAAAACTGTCAAGCACAATTCCCAAAAGAATTCGCAAAACCTGCCCCCCTCTCCAGGCAAAAGAACCTGATCCAGCCCCCCACAAACAGTTACTTTCCAGCCCCGACCCTCGCCACAAACAAGAAATCCCTACCAGAAACGACCCCTGACGCCCACACCCCCCCCCTTCTG
>CAYNXW010000294.1:0-3862 GCA_964401265.1 uncultured Pirellulales bacterium
TCAGCTCGTACACCAGCTGCATCTCGCGGCTGTTGCCGGCCTTGTCCGTGGCGATTGCTTCGATAACCCACGTGCTATTGGCCGTCGTCGACTCGATCTCGACAGTATAGCTGAACGTGCCCGCCGGGCTCTCACCCACGTACATGACGCTCAAGGCCGTCACCCCCTGGGTTACCGTTACGGTGGGCGGCTCAGCCAGGCCCGCCAATGCGTCGCACGCGTCGACGGCAATGTCGACGATACCCTGGACGGTGGTGCCGATGCAGTTAAGCACATCGCAGCTGACCTGCGTGGCGGTAAGGTTTTCCACTGTGGGATCGGTCCCGTCAACAACAATGTCTCGGCTGTCGATCGTAATGGGGTAGACCGGCTGAGCGTTCATGTCCGCCAGCATCGTGCTTTCGACGTCGCTCACGTCAGGCCGAAAAACCACCTGACTGATCCCCTCGTTCTCTTGGGCCGCCAACGTGATGATGGCGATGGTATTGTCCGCGTCCGTGCCCGTGGTGGTCGCATTGACATCGACCCCAATAGCCGTGTCGATCTCGCCGGCCACGCCGCTGCCCACATCCCACGAATTGTAGATCAGATCGTCCCACGGCGCCCCGCCCGCCGCTACGCAACCCGGCCCAGCCTCCAGAAACGTCGAACTGTAACCCAGCATGGCCTGACAGCCGACCACCTTCTGAAGAAGGTAGGTAACGTCCAGATCAATTACCACCGCCTCCCCTGGCTGCACATACCATGACGGTTGGGCCACCTCCAGGCTCAGCACATTGCCCAATACCGACGCCTGGCCAAGATATGGATCACCCGATGCCTCGCCGGCCGATGCCGCACCCGCCTCGCTCAACACGGCGTGTTCCGCCTGCACACTGCACACCGGCGATAGTAACACCGCCAGCAGGCCCAGACGCAGCAGCGTGGGGGCCAGTCTTGCCATTTTCCTCCACATGTCTTTCTCCCAATTCCGCGGCATCTCCGGAGCACTGGTCACCACCCGTGCACGCGAGCGGGCGTTGTCTTGGGCACGGCACGGCACAAAACGCCAGCACCCGCAACCTGTGTCCTCCAGGCCCAGTCTCGCAATCCACGGCCGGGCCGGCTAAACGGGCTCGACCGGAAAGAGCATACACCCTTCCCGGTCGCGCCGCTTACCGTCAAAAATCATTAGTCCCGCAGCGACGCCTATTCAGGATCGCCCACCTGGAACCAGTTGGTCTTCATCAAGATGTAATCCCACAATTGCACGCCGCCGTCGCCATTGATGTCCGCAACCTCGCTGCCCGACATCCAGTTCACCTTGAGCACGGCATAATCCAGGATGTTGATCGAGTTGGAACCATTGAGGTCACCGCCACGCAACTGGTCACCACCGGTGAAGTCCACCGTCGCCTGACCGTCTACGTCAAGGCTGGCAGCCTTCTTCTCGCGAAGTGTCCACGCCGTCTTGGCGCTCACCCCTGCCACGCCGTCCGGCACGTCGGTCAGCGTATACGCCGACGACGCCACACTGGCCGCGTTCACAAAGTCAAGCGAGAGCGTCCAGGTCTTGAGCACCGCGCCGCCACCATCCGTCACCACAAAGACCACGTCACGCGTTACGTTGTAGTCAGCGTCGGACAGGGTGCCAAACGCTACTGTGCCGTCGATCTGGTTCTTGTTGACATCAAAGGTGTCGGTCGCGTCTCCCGCCACGTTGCCGCAGTTGTCCGTCAGGCCGCTCACCGTGATGGTCGCCGTGCCGTTCGGTGTGGTTGACGTTACCGTCCAGGTGTAGCTGTACACACCGCCGACGCCGCCGGTGAAGGTCGCTGCCTCAGCCACGCCGCCGTTAGGCGTAACGGTGACGGTCGGGGCTCCAGCCACGCCGGAGAGGTTGTCCGAAACCGTCACGGCGATATCCACCACACCCTGAAGCGCCACACCGCTGCCCGCGGGCGTCAATTCCAGCCCACTGTTCTGACTGGCCGCAATGTCGTCCACCGTCGGATCCGTGCTGTCAATGGTGAACGCCGCGTCCGATTCGTCGCTGGCCGAATTGCCCGCCAGGTCAGACGCCGTCACCCGCACCAGAGCCGTGTCGATATCCAACATCGGCAGCGTCCAGTCATAGCTGCCGTCGTTGTCCTCACCGCTGGCAATGGCCTGCCACGCACCACCGTCGTAGTACTCGAGCACGATCGAATCGTCGTCGATGTACGTGTCCGTCGCCGTCCAGGTGATTGTGCAGACATCGCCGCCCTTGAGCAGCTCGCCGCCATTCGGATAGGTCACTGCCACCACCGGCGCCGTACTGTCAATCACGATCGTCTGGCTGTTGATCTTGCTGGGCCAGACAGTTTCGGCGTTCATGTCCGCCAGCTGCGTGCTCTCGACGTCGCTGACATCAGAGCGGAACACCACCTCGGTCACACCTTCAGCCAATGCCTCCAGCGTAATCACAGCCACCGTGTTGTCCGCGTCGGTGCCCGTCGTCGTCGACGCCGCATCGATGCCAATGGCCGTGTCGATCTCGCCGGCCACCCCGCTGCCCACGTCCCAGGAATTGTAGATCAACTCATCCCAGGGCGCGCCACCTGCCACAACACAACCGGTGTCCGCACCCAGATATGTCGAGCTGTAGCCCAGAATCGCCTGGCAACCTACAACCTTCTGCAACAGGTTCAGCACGTCCATGTCCAGCACGACGTCCTCGCCGACCTGCACGTAAAGCGAATCAGCCGGCACGTCCAGCTTCAACAAGTTCCACGGCCCGATCGCCCAAAGGGCCTCGCCCGTCAACTCGTTGTTCTCATCATTCGCTCCGACGTAGCCTTCCCAGCCGCCCGTGCACAACTGCACGCTGTTCATCTGGGCCACCGCCGCTTCAATCACCGCCGTGTAGCCGCCCACTTCCTGCAACGCCAGCACCGCGTAGGCAGTCTCCTGAAGGCTCTCATTGTAATCATAAGCAATCACATAGTTGGAACTCCAGGAGAACCCGCCCGTTTCGCTGATCTGGTAACTCACCAGAATATCCGCCAAATCCGCCAGACTGCTCGCCGCCGCGTGTTCGCCCGCCGTCGGGTCGAAGTCTTCGCCAACGAACGCCAGGCCGTAAACTGCACCCGTCAAGCCGATAACGTCGTAGTACGCGTCACCATCGAGTTCGTCGATCTCGGCCTTGACGCCCACAATCCACTCTGCCGTCGAGGCGCTGCTCGAAGCCGCACCCACCAGGCCCATGCCGATGTCCCACGCCGCCAGGTTGGCGATGCCTTGGCCTGCACGAGCCGTGCGAATCAAGTTGACATAACCTGCCGTGTCATACAAAGTGCCCGCACCGTTGCGGTCATAGGTACCTGCTGCCAGCGGACCATAGAAATTCGCATTCACATGATCCACATGGGCCGTGCCGCCTAGCACCTTGTCCAACTCCGCCGCCAGATAACCATCCGAAGGCGAGAAGTTGTTGGTCTTGCTCAACAGCAGCCCCGCGGCATCTTCCAACGCCGCCAGCATGTCCGTGTCGCCCGTCACCTGGTACGCCTTGGCCAGTCCCATCGCGATCGGCCCGATGGTATTGACCGGGCTGGTGTTGCCCGGATCCCCATCATCCAAAGGCCAGTCCCAACCGCCGTCGTCGTTCTGCAAATCAGCCAGACGATTGCCGCCCGCAGCCATGTGAATCTTGTCCGTCGTCAGGATCGGATCGTAATCCACACTGCCATCCATCAGCGCCGCCACGTCCGCCAACACCGCCGTACCCCACCAGTTCTTCTCGGCGTCAACCGTCTCGCTGGCCGAGGTGTTGTCGATGCCTTCATCGGTGTTGTTCGACAAATCATTATAACGTGCCGTTACAACAGTGGTGTCGCTG
>CAYNXW010000295.1:0-3841 GCA_964401265.1 uncultured Pirellulales bacterium
GGGTAGCTTTTATCAGATGATGGCCTGGAAGCTATAAGTGAATCCATTCAAAGGGCACTTTCTGCATTTGATGGAAGAATTGGAATATATATACAGTCAGAAGGTGTAAATATTGAAACCAATATCGCAAATATAGAGCAGTTTGGCCTTGAGCTTAATTCTGAAATTAAACTCATACTTTTAGAAGAGCAGAAAAAGCATATCCAGTCAATGGCAACAAGAAGCCGAAATGTCCTTAATTTTTATACAATTTTTGAAGTAAAAAATGATAGTTTCAGCTCAGCCCAGGAACTTTTATATGATGCTTATCAGGCTTTTAAGGGTGAGCTTGAAGCTATGGATATGTATGTGGACCAGCTATTTGAAAATGACATAAAAGCCCTTCTTTATACAAGGATGAATCCGGAAAGCAGCCAAGTTGAGCCGTTTAACCAGGACTGGGATATAGAAAATATATTGCCTGAAAATGCAAGAATCTTTAAAGATGGAAGACACATTGAAATTGAAAACAGGATTTACAGGTTTTTTTCAATAGTAAAATATCCGGCTGCAGTAGAACGGTACAGATGGCTAAGAAGAGTTTTTAATACGAAAGGCGATATAAATATTTCAATAGTCTTAACACCTAAAAATAAGGCAACGATAGCCAGGGAGCTTTCAAAAGCAGTAAATGAAATTGGGGCAAAGGCTCTAGATGCAAGAAAGGATGAATCCCTTCACCAGAAATACCTGGCTGAAAAAGAAAGTGCTGTTAAGATGATAGCCGAGCTTGGAAATGACAATATTTCCTTATATGATACCAACATAACTATTTCAATATCTGCGGCCGATATAAAAGAGTTAAATACGCTTTCAAATCTTCTTAGGTCAAAAATTTCAAGTGTGTACTGCCAGGCAACGGAGCTAAAATATAAAGGATATGATCCATTTATAACAACTCTTCCTGTACTTGCTGATAATAAAATAACGCAAAATTATGTGTGGAACTTAACCACAAGAGATGTTGCCTCACTTATACCTTATGATTCCTCAGAGCTTATGGAGCCAAAGGGAATATTTATAGGAGAAAATGTCATCTCCGGAGGGCTTGTCATTATTGATACCTATAATAAGATCTATAACAATCCCCATGAATGCATAATTGCAGATTCAGGATCCGGCAAGTCCTTCAGGATTAAAACAGATGCAATAAGACATATTCCATACAGAGACTTTATAATAATGTTTGACCTTGAAGGTGAATTTTACTACCCGTGGGGGAAAAGATATAAATTCAGCCCAACTTCAGGTATCATATCAAACCCTTTTCATATAAGAAATACTATAGTGGACAGTGACGATCCAGTAGATGACTCAACAGATATAGGTACTTATCTTTCTACAAAAATAATGGAGGCCATGATGTTTTTTAAATGGATACTGCCTGGCCTCAAATCTTTTGACGAGGCACTGCTTGAAGAAGACATAAGGGATAGCTACAGCATAGAGGGCATTGATTTTAACAGCAAAGTACTTCCTGATACCTTCCCAACACTCAGTACTCTTTCAGATGTTATAAAAAGTAAGATTAAAAATACTAAAACTTCTTCTAAAGCAATGGACGCAAGAGAAAATATACTGGCATCACTTAAACCATATATAAGTGGTGCATACAGCCATATGTTTAACGGACAGACAAACTGGGATTATGATTTTTTTACTGTATTTGATATATCAGGACTGCCTGAGGCAGTTACCCAGCCATTGTATGACATACTTCTAAAGGATACCTGGCAGTTTTGTAAGACAGACAGGGTTAAGACTAAAAGAGTTTATGTTGACGAGGCACATCAATTTGCAGATCCGGCTAACCCACAGACATTAAAATTTCTTTCTAATTCAATTAAGAGAGGCAGAAAATACGGAATAAGTTTTGTCACAGCAACCCAGAACCTTCCTGACTTTCTATCAATTGAGCGCTACGGCCAGGCCATTATTGATAACAGTTATTTTAAGATATTTTTTAGGATGGGTGAAACAGACATTCCGGTTATAAAAAGGCTATATAACTTCAGCGAAAAGGAGCTTTCAATAATTAGGGGAAGCAGTTCAAAACGCAGCGGGGCAAAAGGTAAAGGTATTTTTATAGCCGGTTCCCAAAGACTTGTTATCCAGGTGAGAGCTTCAAGATATGAACTTGAAATAGTTGATCCAGTCCAGTATGAGGAAATTTACGGGCAAAAATCAAGATTTACAACAAATAAATATTAATGGCAGAGCCTGTTACAATAGCAAAGATATCAGTAACTGCTGCAGGTTTTATAAAAAAATACTGGCACATAATTCTTATCATCTTATTTATTATAGCGCTTATACCTACTCTTGTACTTACCATTGCAATTAATCTTTTATTTCCCCAGGCAAGCATAGAAGAATTTGAAATCTATAAAGAATTAACCGAGGATTCCGGGATATACTGGGCATCTTTTCTGGCATATGATGTAGTAAGGCTTGATAATTATCTAAAAGATAACAATCCAAATGAATCTGTTTTTGACCTTTTAAAATTAAGTTTTACAGAATATGAGATCATTGAAAAAGAAAAGAAAGTAACAAGGATAATAAATGGGCTAGAAGTTACAGAAACTGTTATAGAAAAAGAATATGTAGTTTTAAGAGAACACGAGCTGCATGGTTATTTTAAGATTAAAGAGCTTCTTCAGTCCCTGGAATATAATACTTCCCAAAATAATATGTCAGTTAATAAAGTTAGCGGTTTTTTAGAAGATCTTAATGAAAAGGAAGAATATGAAATTGAAACTGCTATACTTACAGATGAAGAAATTGCTGAGAATTTTGATGATAATTATAAGCAGTGGTTTTTTGCTCTTGTTGAAATCATTCCGCTACTCGACCCGTCTTCTGAATTTGATCCTGATGAGTATATATTTACCGGTATAATCGCTGATCCTGATATACCTTCAATCTGGCCAGCCAGCGGAAGAGTTACTTCTGAATTTGGAGAATTAAGAATAACCGGCATTCACAGGGGAATAGATATTGCAAATGTTACAGGTACGCCAATAAAAGCAACGGCAAATGGGACGGTTATTGCCGTTGGTACAAGCGGGAACTATGGGAAAAGAATTATGCTTTATCATGGAACAGATGAAAGAGGAAATAATTATATGACTGTGTATACTCATTTGAGTGAATTTAATGTAAAAGTGGGGGATAAAGTTAGCCAAGGTGATTTAATAGGTTTGATGGGTAATACCGGTTACAGCACTGGTGCCCACCTCCACTATGAAGTTCGTCTTAACAGTCTCCCAATAAACCCAGATATTTTTTACCATAAAACAAAATATATTGTGGGATAATCAATAATTATAAATAGTTAAATATTGCCCTTGATTTAGTGAAGGATTCTAAACCCTTTGGGTGTGCATACCACCGTCAGATTTTAATAGCTTTTAATCTGTTGAGAATAATAAGACCCCGCACTCTCTCTTCTGTAAGATAAATTTTCTTTGCAATTTCTTCAACGGTTAAGTAATTCTTTAAGTCCATTTTACATCTTCCTTATATTTAGTAGGATTTATAAAATATTATTCCTTTTCATGTCCATCATTATTGCAGCTCTAATTCTACTAGTTGCAGGATCTAACTGCCTTTTATTTTCTAAATCAAGATCACCATATTTATGCACAAATTCACACCAAACCAATGAGAGATTATTTTTCTTTAGGAAATCTTTTATGTATTTTTCTTTTATGAAATAATAGTGGGAGAAATTATCATGATAATATTTTGTGCATACTTCGTCTTTATCAAAAAAAGCAAAAGACTCAATATCATACTT
>CAYNXW010000296.1:0-3825 GCA_964401265.1 uncultured Pirellulales bacterium
TAATAGACACAATCAGAAGTAGCTAACCGGAAAAAACATGGAATAGAGGGAAAAACAAAGAAGATCCTATATCAGCCCATATCTTACGGCAGGCTCATATAATACCGCCCAATAAAAGCCCTGGCATACATGGTCACTGTCTATAGAGCCGTCAATAATATATTCATCAAACTCCGCCGGTTCCTCCGCTGCTTTTGGGGAAGCCCTTTTATTGTCAAACTCGTATATGCCCGGGTGATCAAGTATCTTCTTAACCACTTTATAATCTTAAATAAAAGCGATTATCTTCATTTGACCCCGGTAAATCGGACACAATAATGGATCCACTTCATATATCTTCTGTATCAGCCTGGCCCAGGACCTATTCAGTCCCTTACAAGCATCGCCTTCTATAATATGGTACTCGGGCTGGATTTCTTCTTTCTTAAGCCTTCCCCTTGTAGCATTACTGTATGCTCCATCTTTTCTGCAGGTATTTGTAAAGTGATCTTTTACAGTCTCCCATGAGATCCTGGAGTCCATTCTGATAAGGGATCCAGACTATGATAAAATGGCTTCTGGAGTTGATGATTTAAGGCAGGTGTGGCTTAGCCAGATCTGCCTCTTGCTCCTTCCCGGATCTAACCGCCTTCGACATCATTACCCAGCAAAGTCTCTTTTTCTGTGATCATCTTGAAAACCTGAATATATTTCCCGGATGTTTTACTTACTATTTCTCCGGGTAATCCTGGAGCAGGGGGTGTTTTATCCCAATTCAATGTTTCAAGATAATCCCTTACGAACTGCTTATCATAGCTGGGCTGAGACTTTCCTGGCCTGTATTTGTCTTTTGGCCATAAACGGGATGAATCAGGGGTAAATATCTCATCAATAAGTATGAGTTTGTCATCAAAAAATCCAAATTCAAATTTTGTATCAGCAATAATTATACCCCTTGGCTCTAAATATTCACTTGCTTTTTTGTATAGGGCGATACTTATATCTTTTAGTTCTGCAGTAATTTCTTTTCCAATCTTTTTTTCAATATACTTCTGAGTAACATTAATATCATGTCCTGCCTCCTCCTTTGTTGCCGGAGTAAAGACCGGTTCAGGCAATTTATCAGATTCTTCCAGGCCCTCCGGTAATCTTACGCCACAGATAGATCTTGTTTTCTGGTATTCCTCCCAGCCTGAACCAGATAGATAACCCCGCACTACGCATTCAACCGGGATAGGCTCTGCCTTTTTTACAAGGATAGCCCGACCCCTCACTTCATCATAGCACCAGTCATCCTCGTAATACCAATCAATCCCAGCAGGATCACTGTTAATAATATGATTGGGTATTATATCCCTGGTTTTGCCAAACCAAAAATTGGAAAGCTGGGTAAGGACTACACCCTTATAGGGTATTGGCGTAGGCAGCACACAATCAAAAGCTGAAATACGGTCAGTAGCAATGATCATAAGGCACTGATCATTTCCCACCGAATAGACGTCTCTCACTTTGCCCCGCTTAATAAGTCTATATCCGCTGATATTTGATTCAATCATTGATTCCATATTCAAAATATCCCTCCAATTTTTAAAATTTTACTTTTTAAGTCTCTCTCTATTCCTTGACCTCTAATAGATTTTTTATCTAATAACCCTGAGATATGCCAATGCTCTTCAGATCACATTGAAGCAATTATTCATATACTATCGCGTTATGGGGTATAAGGTCCGCGTAATCTTCTATTTTACCTTTACTCAGGCAGCAGGAGATTATTTCTTTGCCCAGAGGATCCAATTCGGGTGTTAGAAATTTATTTAGTTCACGGCAGAAGAATTCATACAATATTTCTGCTCCCTTATCATATCCATCAATTCCAACTTCTGGTTGATTTTCAACTCTAAGAAAGTTTTCAGGTATGTAAGCACCTTCTACCCTCATGGTATTGAGAGTATACCCCAATAGCGGAGAACGGGCAGCATTTAGTTGTTCGGGATGAAATCTTGCAACACCGCGTCTAGCAATGTATTCTCTGGAAATCCATTGCGGCATAAAACCTACATACCACACCCCAATATGCTGATTTGGAAAAAGCAGGTACCTGGTCAGTGGTGTTTTTATGATCTGTTTTAATAGAAGGTTGGCATGGTTCACATATTTTCCTGTTGCAAAGGGCCAATAGGAACCCACTCCTTCGCTGGTCAATCCAGTGGTCTCAGTAATACTGGGATTTGCATCTCCCCTTGGAGCCACAAGTCTCCATAGCCAGGCTAATGCTGGTGGTAATATATGAAGAATACCTAAAATACCATAATCAGGTTTTTCCTGGCTGCAGGGGGGAGTGCGGATTCCAAAACTGCGAAAATCAATCTCTACCGGCCTGTTGACCACATCTGGTATTATTCTCCTGGGTAAAATAACTCTCGGGTTAGGACAGGGTTTTCCCATTTCATCTTCTGTATGTTCCCATATCAAGCATGTTGCTTTTGGAGCACCGTAGAGATTCAAAAAAATCAATGGTTCTTTAGAGTGTATACACAGACTTTCCAGTTGAGGATCTGTGCCGTAATGGGAAATATGGTTTAAACGGACAAACCATGCCTGTTCCGCATCAGCTACAATCAGCTTGTCCTTATTATCCTGAAAGGCAGGTAAAGACAATGCCATGTCGTCAGTAACCGGTTTAAGTGAACATCCCTGGTTGAGACCGATATAGAACTTATCTTTTGTTATTTTATTAACCCCCAGTAAAAGTCTTCCGTCTGGCTGGCGGTGCGGGTACTCCAACATCTCACTTTTTCCGCTTCCGCTTGCTCCCTCGTGAAGAATTGTAGTAATATTTTCGTAAGGAGTAACTACCTGTACTGTGGAGCCATGAAGGGTAAGCCATTTTTCCTTTTCACCGATCTGTAAAAGAACACCATAAACTCCCTTTTTTGCGCTTGGTCCCGGGTATAGATTGTATGAAAAAATTTCATGCAGACCATCACGCCGGTTATGTACTACCACTTGTTTTCCGCCAAAATGAGTATGGCGAAATGGAGGGGCCAGATAAATAATAGTCAGTGGTTTAAAAGGTTCAGAAAAACCTTCAGGGTCGACTATGCCTTGTAAGTCTGCTAATCCTCCAATGAAGAAACCGGCATTGCTGGGTGCGATCAGCAATCCATGATAGCCTGTATTTCTGCCTCCTATCATGATCGGAAGAAGAGCAAGTCTCTGTTTTTTCAACCATTCTAATGTATCCAGTCTCACCTTATCAAATGATTTATTAAAAAGTTCTTCGAAATGAGATTTGTCCGTCTCTTCATTATCCCCAATAACAAGACAGTCGGGATCCCGCCTGCGCATATACTTTTCCATATAATTTATTGCCAGACCGTTCTTGCATTTGACTACGATGGCTTCTGTTACTCTTCCCTTGTCTTCTATATCATATGCCACTTCAAAATAGTCATTATTTCCTCCAACTGCCATTGATAGTATTTCATCCTTGTTTTTTAGCACTATAACCTGTGGAGATAATTCCAGCGCTTCTTTAACTTCACCGGGTATTACCCAGTTACTCCATTTATTTTCTGTCATGTCTACCCCTTTAAAAATAAAAAAACCAACAATCTATCTTCCCCTCTCCTTTTTCTATCCGCATTTAGAAAAACTAGAAGATATTATTGTTGGCTTACTACTAAACACCCTTGCTTATCTGCAAGATTATTTAATCGTCTTCCAAATATGTTATTCTTTTTTGCTGAGGGTATTATAACAAGAGAAAATATATAGTCAAACTTTCAGATAATTTCAGATGATTTTTGTATTTCAGGCAAGAATCCATGCATGACCCTTTACGAT
>CAYNXW010000297.1:0-3821 GCA_964401265.1 uncultured Pirellulales bacterium
AAGTCCCAAATGCACTGACAAGTCTTAAGTATTTTCAGGAAAATGCACCAGAGTATGATATTATTGCTGCTGGTTCCCAACTCGGTGTCGCACTTCATCCTGGTACATCTTTCCCTGTTGGAAAAGTGACTTTCCTGGATCTTTACCCACTGACATTTTTTGAATTCATGCAAGCTATGGGAAAAAGCCAGTATCTGGAAATACTGATAAAACAAGATTGGGATCTCATCGTAAGTTTTAAAAGCCGCTATGTGGAGCTTCTCAAACAATATATCTTCACCGGGGGAATGCCTGAGGTAGTAGCCGCATTTTCCAAAAGCCATGATTATCTTGAGGCACGAAATATACAGGAGCGGATACTTCTGGCCTATGAGCAGGATTTTTCAAAGCACGCGCCAAACAATATAGTACCGCGGATAAGAATGCTCTGGAATTCTATCCCGTCCCAGCTTTCAAGAGAAAATAGGAAATTTATGTATGGACTTATACGTAAAGGAGCACGAGCTCGAGAATACGAAATGGCAATGATGTGGTTAAACGACAGCGGATTGATACATAAAGTGAACCGGATCACAAAGCCAGGGATACCGCTGAAAGCCTATGAAGACAGTAGTGCATTTAAATTATATATACTGGACACAGGTCTGCTTTCAGCTTTATCTGGTCTGGGGCCTAAGGCTATTCTTGAAGGAAATAGGATTTTTGATGAATTTAAGGGTGCTCTTACAGAACAATATGTCCTCCAGCAGCTTAATTGTTTTAAAGGTTTAAATATTTTCTATTGGTCTGCAGAGGTTGGGACCTCGGAGGTTGATTTCATTATCCAAATAGGTGAGACTATAAGACCTGTTGAAGTAAAATCTTCTGAAAACCTGCGGGCAAAGAGCCTGAAGGTGTACAAAGAAAAGTTTAACCCGGAAGTCTCAATCCGTACCTCGATGTCAGACTACAGAAAAGAAGAGTGGCTAGTCAATATACCGTTGTATGCTATTCAGGGAATTGATGGCCACCTGTAAGTATTATTTGATTTCAGGAAAAACTGGAAGTATAGACCTGCAGGTTCTCTGACTCAAAAATATTTATATCAAAGTATATATTGATGAGATAGAGCTCTGAATAATTCGTATTAGTATCTTTTATATCTCGATTTATTTACTAGTACAAAAGGTAAAACCCGGTCGCGGGCTCCACAAAAAAAAGAGTTCTCCGGCTCTCTGCTAAAATAACGGTTACCATATCTGGCTCTTACAGATGAAGTTTAAATAATTATGCTGATCTCTTCTTTGAAATTATTAAAAATGTTTTCAATCTTCTCGATAAGGGATTCTATTCTTGAAGGATGCAGGTCAAGGGCATAAGCATGTGAGAAAAAATGCCTGAATGCAAGAAATTCTTTAAGTTTATCTGCCAGTTCATCAGAAATAATTTCTTTGTCTTTAGCTTTGATCAGTAATTCCTGATGCCATGAAGATCCCGTGGGTGTATATTTTCTATCCCATTATAGAAATTATGGATAAGAGCTGCCAGGCCGGCCAGCCCTAACTGGGATAATTCGGAGACAGCTTTATCCGTGAGTAAAGTTAATATATTTTCTATAGCCTCATATTCTGCTTCAACACGGTCCCTGATATCAGCCATAGATCAGTTCTCCCTCTTTTTTGATCAGGCTGATAAATTTCGACGAACCAGAAAGGTCGACTACATCAATTGGTTTTGAAAGATTAAGAAGCAGGTCTCCATAGTATTTAAAAAACTCTTTAGGAGAGATCCCTTCAACGGCAATATCAATATCACGACTTGAACTCGTTTGGTCAAGACTGGATCCAAAAAGCAGTACACGCTTTACTTTGTACTTCTTTGAAAGAGACTGTATTATTTTTTTATCTTTTTCATTTAACATGGTCATATTATATAATAAGTCTTCTGTTATTTTGTTTAACATAAAAATAAGACACCACAACTCGGAGAGCACGGTCGCGGGGACCGTATTTGACAGTATATCTATTAAGCAGTAAAAATATTAATACTATCTTGTAGATATATCAAAATAGAGAATCTTTGATGGTAGATGAAGCCTACTTAAAAGAACTGCAGGAGCTCCGACCCCGGCAGGTACATTATATATCCAGGAATATCCGCAGTGGATGCAGATTTATCAAAGAATGGAACCTTATGATACCGGAAGAGATGCTTACAGGATCCTGGGAGGAAAAATGAGACTTACAGGATCAGATATTCTGCCAATAGCTGACAAAACAGGTTTCAGGTAGAGATGGTAGAAAAAGTAGTCCTTCTTCTAAGTCTTCTCAATAACTTAAACTCCCATCCTTTCCTAAAGGGAAAATGGGTTCTTAAAGGGGGCACTGCATTAAATCTATTTTTACCCGATCTACCACGACTATCCATAGGCATAGATCTTAATTACATCGGAGCGGTAGAAAGTGACCGGATGATGGAAGAACGTCCCGGAATAGACCAGGCGCTAAAGGCAGTATTTTCCAGGGAAGGTTTTGAAGCTTCAATTGATTATATTTTTAATATTGGCACACCTTTTTCACATGCTATTCAATTAGACACGTTGTAGTCATTTGGTTTTTTAATAAGGCATTGACCTTACCCCGGTCATTTAGCCAGCTCCTTGAAAGCTTCAATATTGTCACTTAAGACCCTGGAGTCCAGTTTCTCTATACTATCCTTTTCTGATACCTGCAGTTCCTGGAGTTTCTTAAAATCAAGGACTATATAGCTCGGACGGTTGTTTTTCAGTATTACTACTGAACCTTTGGATAAATTTGAAATGATCATTGAATCAAGATACTTTATAATATATCATAATATATACATGATATAGTATTAGAAAGGATATGAAGTAAGATGTCAATGAGCATTACAAAGGATATAAAATCAGTAACTGATCTAAAAAAAAGGACAAATGAGATATTCAAACAGATACACCAGACAGGCAGGCCGGTTATAATTACAGTAAATGGAAAGCCTGATGCAGTATTGATTGACGCCGGGATATTTGAGAAAAAGTTAAAAGCTCTTAATCTAGGGAGCCTTCTGTCAGAAGCAGAGAAAGACCTTAAGTCTGGTCATGTAAGAGATGCAGATGAGTTCCTGGAGGATTTTTAGCAGTGGCAAAAAAATATAAAGTACTTATAACTAAAATAGCTGAAGAAGATATCAGAAATATATTTGAATATATCTCAAACGACAATCCCCGGGCAGCAGCAAATTGGAGAGCCGAGATAAGATCTCAGATTGCTTCATTAAAACAATTTCCTGCAAGAGGCAGTGTTATTCCCGAGGCTGATGACATTGGTATTGATTACCGTCATATTATTTATGGTGACTACAGGACAATTTTTAAGATAACTGGTGATATAGTTTTTATAATGAGGGTTTTTCATTCCTCAAAATTATTTGAGCTGGGGATATTTGGAAAATAGGATTTAAAATCACTTAAATAAGTGTATAGGGGTTCCCGCAGATAAACTTAAATCTTAATCGGATTTTTTATATTTGACTATCACCCTTGTGTAATAAGGGTCGCGGGCTCCACCGAAAAATTGTAACCGGATCTTGCTGGGGAAGATCGAATAATTCTGGGCTCTATGCTCACAATACTCCATCGGAGACAGCATTCTTAAAATTAGAGAAATATTTTTTTAATGGATATCAAATGTAGAAATTGATTAATATAGGCAAAAGCCCTGAAAATTTCTTGACAATATTAAGTAGTCTTGTTTTCATCTTAGACACTAGGAGGATTGGCTGTGGCAGTATGGCTTTCTGCCGGAAAAGTATAGATACCAGCG
>CAYNXW010000298.1:0-3812 GCA_964401265.1 uncultured Pirellulales bacterium
GCCGGGGGTCTTTTCCAGTTTTCGGTGCTGAAGGAATAGAGTGTGAGGCACTCGATTTGTAGTCTTGCGGCTTCGGTGATGGTGGCGCGGACGGCGCGGCTGCCGTTCTGGTGGCCTTCGATACGGGGGCGTCCTCTCTGTTGAGCCCATCGGCCGTTGCCGTCCATGATGATGGCGATGTGTCGTGGCAGTCGTTGCCACGGGATGCCCAGGGTGGGGTGTAATTCGTCAGTTTCCATGGTTGCGCGTTGGGTCATTAGGTACCAAAGATAAGAGTTCTAGACGTTTCGCAAGAGGGTTTGTTCGCGGCTGGGTCCGTTGCCGACCATGGTGATGGGGGTCTGGAGGATTTCTTCTAGTCGGAGGACATAGTTGCGTGCGGGGTCGGGGAGGGAGTCGAAGTCGGTGGCCTGGGAGATGTCTTGGTCGAAACCGGGTAGGGTTTCGTAGTGGCACTGGACGTGTTTGAGGACTTGTTCTTCGGCGGGGAAGAAGTCGAGCAGGTTTCCTTTGTAGGAGTATGCGGTGCAGATTTTGAGTTCTTTTAGTCCGGCGAGGGTGTCGAGGTGCTGGAGGGCGATTTCGTCGATGCCGCCGAGTCGGATGGAATAGAGGACACTGACGCTGTCGAACCAGCCGCAACGGCGAGGTCTTCCGGTGGTGGTGCCGTATTCGTGGCCTTTGTCGCGGATGTATTGGCCGATGTCGTTTTCGAGTTCGGTGGGGAAGGGTCCGGCGCCGACACGCGTGGAATAGGCTTTGGCGACGCCGACGAAGCGGTCGACGGCCCGGCTGGGCAGGCCCGAGGCGGCGGAGAGGCCTACGGCGCTGGAGTTGCTGGAGGTGACGTAGGGGAAGGTGCCGTGGTCGAGGTCGAGCAGGGTGCCTTGGGCACCTTCGAAGAGGATTTTTTTTCCGTCTTGCCAGGCGTGGTGGAGCAAGGCGGTGGAGTCGGTGATGAGGGGTTGGAGGGCCTTAGCCCATCGGCGGCAGTCCTGGAAGACCTGTTCGGGGTCGAGGGGTTCGTCGTCGTTGTAGAGTGCGGCGAAGTAGCGGTTTTTCTGATCGATGATTTTGTTGAGTCGTTGGCGGAGGTTGTCCAGGTCGAGCAGATCGGCGACGCGGATGGCGGTGGTTCGTGTGACTTTGTCGGCGTAGCAGGGGCCGATGCCGCGGATGGTGGTGCCGATTTTGGCGGCCCCGAGGGCGTTTTCGCTGAGGAGGTCCTGCTTTTTGTGGTAGGGCATGACGAGGTGGGCCCTGCCGGAGATGCGTAGATTTCGGGTGACGTTGATGTTTCGGTCGGCCAGGGTCTGTATCTCGCCGAGGAGTGTTTCGGCATCGACGACGACGCCGTTGGCGATGACGCAGCGGACGTTTTCGCGTAGCACACCGCTCGGTAGCAGGTGGAGGGCAAAGGCCTTTTCCTGGTTGTCTCGGATGACGGTATGGCCGGCGTTGGCGCCGCCGCTGTAGCGGACGACGAGGTCGGCGGCTTCGCTCAGCAAATCGACGACCTTACCTTTGCCTTCATCGCCCCATTGTAATCCTACGACGCACTTATTCATCATGGTTCCCCGCTAACGGGCAGCTGGCCCTCGTTTATGCTGGACAATATCATGCCAAACGCAGTACGGTACCAATGTTTGGCAAGTGGGTCAACCTTAATCTAAGGCGGCATCAGGGTGTTTAAAGCGAGAAAGCCGGGCAAGAGGGGCAGGTTTGGGGGTTCAGTCTTGTTTTTTTTGTTGGGAGTCATGGCGTCGGCGTATGGGGGCGAGGCTGCGGTCGGGCAGATGGAGGGGGCCGGGGCCGATGGCGCGGCGGGGTGTTCGGCGGAGGGGTGTAGTCGTACAGGCGGTCGTGAGGAGGGTGGGGTGCCGGGTTACGTTTTGGAGCAGCTCTATGGTGGTGTTGAGGCGGGGGAGTCGTCGGGGGGGGTGCGGTTGGCGCGGATGAGCGGGGCAGAACGTGCATTATTGCTGGTCGTGGCGGTTTTTTGGGGTGTTGCGGGCCTATATTTGTGGGGCAGGCTGGGTTCGGTGCGGGGGGTTTATTCTCTGGTAGAGGTGCGTTCGTTGGTCTTGGGGGTGTTTGGTGCGTTTGTGGCCTTGACGGGCGGTGCGGCTTTGGTAGGGTGCGTTTATATTCATGTGGTTGCGGCCGTTTGCCTGGTGATCAGCGGGTTTAGTCTGACGAGCCTGGTGGCGGGGCATTTTTTCGGGGGTGGCGGTTGTGGCCAGGCGGAGGATCGGCAAGTTGAGAGCCGGGCGGCCCATGGGGGGCGGGGCTCGGTTGTAGAGGAGTAGTAAGGATGGCGCGGATGCCAATTCAGTACGACCAGGCCCAGCAGGAGCAGCTTCGCACGGAGGTGAATCGTCGGCTGACGGGCTTTGAATATCGCAGCAAGGTTCAGGTGGCGGGCGTGCCGCTGGTGCATATAGCGCGGGGCGGGGTGAGTCAGCCGGGCATAGCGCGGGGTATCATTGCGATCGGGGACGTGGCGGTGGGCGTAATTGCGGTGGGCGGGTTGGCGTTGGGGGTGTTTACGGTGGGGGCCGTGGGGATAGGTCTGCTCTCGGTGGCGGGTATCGCATTGAGTGTGGCGGCGGTGGCGGCGGTGGGCATCGGGGTGTTGGTGGTGGCAGCGGTGGGTGTGGGGTACTGGGTCTGGGCGGTGGTGGCGATAGGGTTTCATGCGCAAGGGGCGATTGCCATAGGTTTGGCAGCGGAGGGTTTGCTGAGCATTTCGCCGGGGGGTATTTGTGTAAAGTCTTGATATGGAAGGGTTTGTCGTGTTTTTTGGTGGTGTGGTGGCGGTGGTTGTGGCGCGGTGAGAGGTTCTGAGGGAGGTGGGCGTTGCAACAATCTTGGAGGAATTGGCAGTCTTAGGCTTGCCTTGGGGGGCGGTTCTGGCTACACTATCGGCGACAGTGACGGCAAATGCCGTCGTAGAGCGCCCGTAGCTCAATTGGATAGAGCATCGGTCTACGGAACCGAAGGTTAGAGGTTCGAATCCTCTCGGGCGTGGTTTCTTAAGTCATTGTTAATCAATGATTTGCGATTTTTCACGCCAGTCCTTTCTGCCCGGAAATTCTCGTTTTTGGCCCGAGTGGGTCAGTTTTGGGTCAGTCGGGTCAGCTTCCCGGATGTTTCTCAAGACCGATTCCTGAATAGCCTGAGCCTTGGCGATATCCTCTGGCTGCACGGACAGGTAGAACTGTTGTGTAGTCTGGATGTCGCTGTGGCCTGCCAGTTGCTGGACCACATGGATAGGCAGCTGCTTTGCCCAATTCGTGATACAGGATCTTCTGAGGTCATGGATGGTATAGGATTCTACGCCGGCCCTGCAACAAATCGTCTTGAAATGCCGCAGGGTGTTATTTGTCAGGTCTTGGCCAATACGCCATGTTCCATTTTTGACACAATCACGGTAGTAATCCCAACGGCCTTGTTCCATAAAAACATACGGGCATTCTTCGGGTGCAACAGACTGCCAGGAGGTTAATGCGCTTAAAGCCTTTTCGGGTATGGGAATAGCCCGCATTTCATGATCTTTAGGTGTCCATGCCTGGACATATCCATCTTCTGACTTGCGGGTGACGTACAATTGCCCGGTTTCAAAATCCACATCATGCCATGTTAAGTTTGTTGCTTCCCGTAATCGAAGGCCTGTCGTGTAAAACGTCATGAGCAACGCCCGCCAGAGAGAATCAGTCGCACGATTATAGATCTGGGTGAATTCTTCTGGAGTTACATAGTCGTCCCTGAAAAAAGCATTGTTTGGCCGGTATACGACGGCAGGGGCGATT
>CAYNXW010000299.1:0-3801 GCA_964401265.1 uncultured Pirellulales bacterium
TGAGATTTCGTGGCACGGGTAGAGCAGGGAAGTGGCCGTGGTGTCGGATAGGCTATTCGACGGAAGATGCCAGCGTGTCAGGCGTTAGTTGTCGGTCATGCAGTTAATGATCTCCTGAATTTGTCGGGCCAAGGGAGGCAGGTCAGAGTCGGCTGTGTCCCAGACGGCTGCCAAGTCGACACCGAAATAGGCGTGGATCAACTTGTCCCGCATACCTGCCATTTCTCGCCAAGGTAGTGAGGGGTATTTTGTTCTGGTTTCGGAGGAGATCATTTTTGTTGCCTCACCAATGATTTCGAGTTGTCGGATGATGGCGTCCTGCATCATAGGATTCTGCATGAAGTCATCGCGTGTGCTGCGATAGGCGTCGATCTGCTCGATGGGCTGTTTTATATGCTGGAGATAGAATCGATCGTCTTTCATTGCCAGAGCACCTTCAGGTCTTTTTCGATGGTGGGTCTTAGCAGTGGGCTGATGGCGTCGGGGGTGAGGAGGTCGACTTTTCTGTCGAGTCGTTTGGAGAGGTCTTGTTCGATTTTGACCAATTGCAGGAGGCTTTTGGCAGGTCGGAAGGCCACGAGGATGTCGATATCACTGGAGGGGGAGTCATCGCCCCGGGCAAAGGAGCCAAAGATGGCGACGCGGGTGGCGCCTTGGCGTTGGAGTTCGTCGCCTATAGTATTGAGTACTTGTTGTCTGTCCATCGTGGCCCTGGGGCTCCTATGAGGCCAGTTACAAGTTTGTTCGGGTCAGTTTATTAGTATACTGATTATCAGCACGTCAATCAAGGGGGGAGGGCCCCCGCCAAGCTGAGCAGCCCTAGTGAAGTAAGACTGCCGTGCTTGGCGGTGCCGCTCGCTCTTAGTTTTTTTTGCACGCTAAAGCGTGAACTCTGACAATTAATGTCAGGCGTTGTTTTTGTGGAAGTCTTTCATGAAGTTGACGAGGTCGGTGACGGAGTCGAGGGTGTTGGCGTTGTAGATGGAGGCGCGGATGCCGCCGACGGAGCGATGTCCTTTGACGCCGACGAAGCCGGCGGCGAGAGCGTCTTTGACGAAGGCGGCTTCGAGGTTTTCGGAGGGCAGTCGGAAGACGACGTTCATCTGGGAGCGGTCCTGGGGAGCGATGTTGTTTTTGTAGAAGCCTTGGGAGTTATCGATGGTAGCGTAG
This sequence comes from uncultured Pirellulales bacterium, assembly GCA_964401265.1. Classification (GTDB taxonomy): domain Bacteria; phylum Planctomycetota; class Phycisphaerae; order Sedimentisphaerales; family SM23-30; genus CAYNXW01. Next base: position 1,171 of record CAYNXW010000299.1, read on the forward strand.
ATGAGGTCGGCTTTGGCGGTATTTTCTTTTTCGACGGCCTGGATGCCGCCTCGGTCTTTGAGCCAATGGAGGACCTTGTTGACCATGTAGATGGCGAAGGTGGGAGGGGTGTTGAAGAGGGAGTTTTTGTCGGCGTGAGTTTTGTAGGAGAGCATGGTGGGCAGGCCGGTGCGGCATTTATCGAGGATGTCGTCACGGATGATGACGATGGCGACGCCGGAGGGTCCGAGGTTTTTCTGGGCGCCGGCGTAGATGATGCCGAAGGGTGTGGGGTCGAAGGCGCGAGAGAGGATGTCGCTGGACATATCGGCGACGAGGGGTACGTTGCCGGTGTCGGGGAAGGAGCGGAACTGGGTGCCGAAGATGGTGTTGTTGGAGGTGAGGTGGCAGTAGGCGGCGTTGGGGTCGAGGTCGAGTTGGTCCTGGGTGGGGATGGAGCGGAAGACGCCGTCCTGTTCGGTGGTGGCGGCGACTCGGGCGTTGGCGATGATTTTGGCTTCTTTGATGGCTTTTTTGCTCCAGGCGCCGGTGACTATGTAGTCGGCGGACTGGTCGGGGGCGAGGAGGTTCATGGGGGTCAGTGCGAATTGGAGGCTGGCACCGCCCTGGAGGAAGAGTACGGAGTAGCGGTCGGAGAGGCCCATGAGTTCTTTGATGAGGGCGATGGTGTCGTTGTGGACCTGGTCGTATTCTTTGCTTCGGTGGCTGGTTTCCATGACGCTGACGCCGCTGTCCTGGAAGTCGAGGAGCTCATCGCGGGCAGCTTCGAGGGCGGCGAGGGGCAGAGCGGCGGGACCGGCGTAGTAATTGTGGATACGTGGCATTTTTGACTCCTTATATATTTTTCTGGCACAGTGTTCGGCACAAGGGAGCGTCTTGCCTAGCGGGCAGAGTTGGCACCTGGAGGCCGGGGTTGTTGACCCGATGACGTAATCGGGTCAGATCATACGGACGACGAGTCCGCTGAATACTTTTGGATGGAAGAAGGTTGATTTTTGTGGCATACGTTCGCCGGCATGGGCGACGGCCTGCACTTGTTCGGGTGGTGTGGGGTTGAGGAAGAAGAGGCCTTGGGCGTCTTGGCGGTCGACGGCGTCGAGTGCGTCGTCGCGGGCGTGGCCGAAGTCTTTGATGTATTCGACGTGGCTTTGCGCGGCGAGGGCGGCGGAGTCGATGGCGAGTAGTTTTTCGAGGACGAGTTTGTGTAGGATGGCGACATCGAGTGTTTGCCAGGCATGGGAGTGGTCGGGGGCGGCCTTTTTGATGGGTGCGGTGTCGCGGAGGGTGGCGAGGTAGAAGGCGCCGTCGTTGAAGTACATGCCGATGACGTGTTCTCCGAGTTGCGTTTGCTGGGCCATGCCTTCGAGCATGTCGGCGAGTCGTTGTGCTTTCTGGACGTCGTCGTCGTAGCGTAGCCAGGCGACGTCGAACAATTCGTTCATGCGACCGATGAGGGTGGATGGTGCGAAGTCGGGGAGGTTTTTGATGAGACGATGGGTGGGCAGCACGAGGAGGCCGGGGTTGCGGAAGTTGACGAAGGTCATGAGTTGCCAGGCGGCGTTGGGGTTGTTGGTTTCTTCGAAGTAGTTGAGGGCGGTTTCGTATCGGTGGTGGCCGTCGGCGATGAATGTGGTTTGGTTTTTGAGGGCTTGGACGACGGTGTCGATGTGTTGGGGGTCGGTGAGGGCGAAGAGGCGGTGTTTGACGTTGTCGTCGTCCTGGTGGCAGAGTAGTTGGGACCCGGTGCAGGCCTGAGTGAGGATGTGCTCGACGGTGTCGTTGGGGTCGTCGTAGAGCATGAAGATTTGTCCGATTTGGCTTTTGGTGGCGCGGGTGAGGTTGAGTCGGTCGGCCTTGGGTCCGTCGAGGGTGTGTTCGTGGGGTCGGATGTTGTCGCCGTAGGGTTCGAGGCGGCCGAGGGCGATGAAGCCGGTACGTCGGAAGTTTTGTCCCTGGATGTCGAAGTCCTGTGCGTAGACGTAGATGGTGTCCCGGGGGTCTTGTTTGAGGGCGCCTTTTTGGATGAAGGATTGGAGGTGTTGGGCGGCTTGGGCGTAGGGGTCGGCGTTGTTGTCGGATAGTGGTTTGGTGACGTGAGCGATGTTGTAGGGGCTTTGCTGGCAGAGTATTTGCCGGAGATGGGTGTCGATCACGTCGTAGGGTGGGGCGATGCATTGGCTGGCGTCGCCGACTAGTTCAGGATTGTAACGGTAACCGCGAAAGGGCTTGAGTTCCATAATGCCGCCGATTTCAGTCTAGGGTGCAGGGCCAAGCCCACGGTGGGCGTGCAAGGTGGCCCGACAAAGGAATCACTGTAGCGGTAAGGGGTGTTAGCGTCAACCAGTCGTCGTGGTGGTAAATGTGAGGGGGTGGTGCGCAGCTTTTTCGCTGGCCGGTGGGTGCCTGGGAGTGATAGAATGGTGTTATGAATGAATTGCAGGCGGTATTGTTGGGTCCGGGGGAGGTTCTGGTGGTGGTGATAGCCACGGCGGTGTTGGTGTGGCTTATGGCACGGGCGAAGGACGGGAAGGGGCCCGGTAAGAGGCGTGACGGGGACTAGGGGGTGCGACGTTGGGGGAGGGGGCGGTTCTTATTGGTTAAGTTCTTTGTTTGAATAGAGTTAAGCTGCAT
>CAYNXW010000300.1:0-3787 GCA_964401265.1 uncultured Pirellulales bacterium
GAGCAGGTCCTGGACGGCGGCGTCGGCGTCCGACAGCGCCTCGGCGACCGGCTTGCCGGTCAGCCAGATGGCCTGCAGCTCGCGGTTGAGCACGTCCTGCACGGCCTCGTAGCGGACGACCGGCTGCACGTCGCGGGCGATCTCGGCGGTGCCGGTGTACTCGTCGCGGTGCGGCAGGTTGGTGTAGGCATCGCTGTCGAGCACGGAGGTGCGCACGGCCAGGTGCCCGGTGCGCGACCAGGCGAGGTTGTGGTCGTTGATGTGCGCCAGCAGGGCGAGCCCGGCCTCGAGTTGCGCGGCGTCGGCGGCGGCGGGCGTGGGGATGACCCACATGTGGTTGCTGGCCCAGGTGGCCGGCACGTCGAAGAGCGTCGGGAAGTCGGCGACGTAGTAGTTGGCCAGCGGCACGTCCGGGTTGGCGGCCTGGGAATCGTAGAAGTCGACCACCCAGGTGCCGTTCACGAGGATGGCGGCCTCGCCGTCCAGGAAGCTCTGCTGCGAGTCGGCGTAGTCGAGGTCCGCCTGGGCGTAGCCGGCGTCGAAGAGCGAGACGATGGTCTCGACGGCGCGGGTGGCCTCGGGGGAGGCGACGTTGGCCTCGTCGCCCTCGAACAGCTCGCCGCCCTGCTGCCACACGAGCGCCATGACGAGGCGCACGCCGATGGGGAACTGGGCGAAGTCGGCCGCCAGGTAGTTGGCGCCGGTGGCCTCCTTCATCATGCGGGCGTGCTCGAGCAACTCCTCGGGGCTGGAGGGGAGGATGGGCGTGCCGTCGTCGGCGACCAGGCCGGCGGCCTCCATGAGGTCGAGGTTGACGTGCCACAGGTTGGCGTGGGCGTCCATCGGCACGCCGTACACGCGGCCCTCGTGGGTGACGGCCGCGAGCGCCCGGTCCGTCCAGTCGTTCACGTCGACGCCCGCGCCCGCGAGCAGGCCGCTGAGGTCGGTGAGCGCGCCGAGCGAGGCGAACTCGGGGACGTGGCTGGAGTGCAGCACGTGGACGGTCGGCGGGTTGCCGGCGGCGTACATGGCCTTGATCTGGTCGTAGTAGTTGCCCCAGTCGGTGGGCAGCGTCTCGACGTCGACGCCGTTGTCGGCCTCGTCGAAGGCGTCGATGATCGACTGGATGATGCAGGCCTCGCCGACGGCGTCCTCGACGGACACGCCGGGCGTGTCGCAGGCGCCGAAGAAGCGGCCGAGGGTGATCTCGGTGGTCGGGGCGAGCGCGGGCGACGCGGCCAACAGGAGCACGAGCAGGTTGAGGACGAGACGGATGGGACGCATGACGAGCCTCCTAGCGGGGGTCCGGCGGTGCCGGGCGGGGGGGTCGGGCCTCAGGGACGAGGGCGGCGGGGACGGCGGACGATGGACGGGCGGAGGGACGGGGCGTCGGGAAGGGGCGTAGGGACGGGCGGACGCGGCGTCACTTGCCGCTCCCCATGGCGATGCCGCGCACCACGTGGCGCTGGAAGAGCAGGAACAGCAGCACGACGGGGAGGCTGGCGAGCACCCCGGAGGCCATGACGCGGCCGAGGCCCTCGCTGTCGGCGAAGTTGGCCTGCAGGCTGGCGAGGCCGAGGGTGATCGTGAACATCTCCGGCCGGCTGGCGGAGACGAGCGGCCATAGGTAGTCGTTCCAGGCGTAGAGGAAGGTGAGGATCGCCAGCGTGACCATCGCCGGGATCGACAGCGGCAGCATGATGCGCGTGAAGATCGTCCAGCGGCCGGCGCCGTCGAGCCGGGCGGCCTCCTCGATGTAGTCGGGGATGCCGCGGAAGAACTGGGTCATGAGGAACACGCCGATCGGCACCGCCAGCCGCGGGGCGACCAGGGCGGCGTAGCCGTTGTGCCAGCCCCAGTCGGCGAACATCGTGTAGAGCGGGATGAAGACGGCCTGCTCGGGGATCACCAGGCCGGCGAGCACGAGCGGGTAGATGATGCGGCGGCCGGGGAAGCGGATGCGCGCGAAGGCGTAGCCGGCCATGGACGAGAGCGCGAGCACCAGCAGCGTCATCGAGCCGGAGACGATGGCGCTGTTGAGGAACCAGCGCGGGGTGAGGCCCTGGCTGAGCACGAAGGTGAGGTTCTCGAAGGTGAAGGGCCAGGGAATCAGGCCCCAGGCGACGTTGGAGGTCGTGCGCGCCAGCAGCTCGTTGGGCTGCAGGGCGAGCGACAGCATCCAGACGATCGGCACCAGCCACACCAGCGCGGCCAGGACCAGGAGCAGGGTGAGGAGGCGGCGGGCGCCGCGGCTGCCGGCCACGTCAGCCGTCCCCGCGCGAAATGCGCAACTGGAGCATGGCGAACACCAGCATGAAGAGGAACAGGACGATGGCCAGGGCCGAGGCGTAACCGAGTTCGCTGTTGCGGAAGCCCGTCTGGTAGATGTAGCGCACCAGCACCTGGGTGGCGTCGTTGGGGCCGCCGCGGGTGATGAGGTGGCTCTGCCCGAACACCTGGAAGTGCAGGATGATCTGCAAGACCACGACCAAGGTCGTGGTCCGCGAGAGGGCCGGCAGCGTGATGTGGCGGATGATCGCCCACAGGCCGGCGCCGTCGATGCGGGCGGCCTCGTAGTGCTCGTTGGGGATCTCCTGCAGGCCGGCGAGGAAGAGGATCATCGCGAAGCCGAGCGACCACCACACGGTGGCGATGACGATCGCCGGCATCGCCAGGTCGATGTTGGTCACCCAGGCGATCGGCTCGAGGCCCAGGCTGCGGAAGAGGTGGCCGATGATGCCCTGGCGGGGGCTGAAGGTGAGCTGCCAGATGAGCGTCACCACCGTCACCGACAGCACCTGCGAGAGGAAGAACGCGGTGCGCAGGACGGCGCTGATGCGGTCGTCGCGGTTGAGGCCGAGCGCCAGCGCCAGGCCCACCAGCGTCACGCTGGGCACGGTGAGCGCCACGAAGGTGAGGGTGTTGCCGACGATGGGCCAGAAGCGGCGGTCGCCCCAGCGGCCGGCCTCGTCGGGGTGCAGCCCGAGGAGCAGGCCGAAGAGCAGCAGCCCGGCGGCCAGGGCCGCCAGCGCGGTGCCGCGACCCACGGCGCCTCGGCGCCAGGCCCACAGGACGGCGGCGACGGCGAGGAGGCCGACGATCCGCAGCGCGACCTGGTGGTCGAGGCTCCAGACGATGCCCTCGCCCCACAGCATGCGGACGTAGTTGCGGGCGCCGACGAAGCGGGCGGCGTCCGGGTTGATGGCCACCGCCAGCAGGTTCCAGTCGTGCAGGCTGATCCAGATGCCGCGCAGGAAGGGCGTCACCAGGAAGAGCGCGTACGCGAGCAGGAACGGCGCGATGAAGAGGTAGCCGGCGATCGCGTCGCGGACCCGCGCGCTCGCGCCGGTTCGAGACGGCGCACGGGGGACGCTCGCGGGTACGGCTCGCGGTCGTGGCGTCGAAGGTACGGCCATCCTCGCCTCCTTCGGCCGGAAGGACGATGAATGCACGGGTCAGCCTGAGGTAATGGCAGGTATAGCACGGGGAGTGCCGCGCGTCAACTTGAGAAATGGCGTCCAGAACGCGTTTCCTTCAGCGTGAGCCGTGGCCAACGGCGTGAGGCCTCGCCTTATTCCCAGGAAATCCTGCTATATTGGTCCCATGTCGGCCGAGTCCGAACCCCCCTCCACGTCGCCGGAACCGGCCACCAAGGCGGCCCAAAGCGGGCGCCCGTCCGCCCGCCCCCGGTCGCCGAGCGCGGCCGAACCGCTGACCCTCGCCGTCGACGAACGCGACGCCGCCCGCGCTCGCGCCGTCGCCAAGGCCCTCGCCTCCGAGCCCCGCT
>CAYNXW010000301.1:0-3777 GCA_964401265.1 uncultured Pirellulales bacterium
AGTATGGCCTGGCGCGAGTGGTGGCGGAAGGCCCGCCAGAGCAGGCGCGGCAGGAGATGCTCTCGTTTCTGGAAGAGCGAGACAACGTGGTGTTCAACCGGCCTGTGGCCAGCCTGCACACGAACTGGTCGGAGGAGATGGTGCGCTGGCTGACGAACCCGGCGGTCGCGGCGGTGCTGCTGAGCCTGGCGCTGCTGGGGGTGTACGTCGAGTTGAACACGCCGGGGCTGGGCCTGGCAGGTGGCGTGGCGTTGGCAGCCCTGGCGATCCTGTTTGGCAGCAAGTTCTTGATCGGAATGGCCAACTGGTGGGAAATCGCCGTGTTCGTCATTGGCATCGCCCTGTTAATGGTGGAGATATTTGTGATTCCGGGCTTTGGCGTGGCGGGGATTTCCGGAATCTTGCTGATGGTGTTCAGTCTGGGCGCGATGATGGTGCAGAACGCCCCGGATCAATTGCCGATACCGGTCTCGCCGACGGATTGGGGCCTGTTCGAACAACATGTGATCTGGTCCAGTGTGGCGTTTTTCTGCTTTCTGGTGATAGCCTATTTTCTGGGGCGATTTTTGCCGCAGATTCCGGTGGCGAATCGTTTGATCCTGGCTGGCCCCGGCGGTCAGGCTGGCCTGGCGAATTCGCAAGGCGGCGGGCTTGGCGGAACAAATGTTGCAGCGACAGTCTCTGGCACCGCAGAGGCTGGCCCAGCGGGCAGCGGCACCACGATAGAACCGTCCGCAGCGGTAGAAGTGGGCCAGTGCGGGATAAGTCTGAGTCCGTTGCGGCCCGGGGGTAATGCACGTTTTGCCGCGACCAGACTGACGGTGGTTTCGCGGGGCGAGTTGATCGAATCGGGCCGCAAGATTAGGATTGTGGCCATCGAGGGAAACCGTATAGTAGTGCAAGAGGTTCCGCAACCGGAAGATGACTGAGCCTCGAACAAGGGGTTTTGTCAAAACGCAGGTGGATGCAAGACCATGGGTGCTGATCGAATCGTCGGAACAGCGTGCGAAGCCGCTTGGGTTTAACGCCTTACTGAATTGCCCGACCGTGGCGATAGAAGCTCAGCAAGAGATGAAAATCAGCCTTACTTTTTGAACCCACTGTAAACATCCGGAAATGCTATGCAAGAGATACGATATGCTATTATAGGGTACGGGGGCCGGGGCAATTTGTTTGGGGGTCTGTTGCGTTCGCCGGAGATATTCGGTCGGGTTGTGGCCGTGGCGGAACCTGATCCTGTGAAACGTGAGCGGGCGGCCAAAGAGTGGCATTTGCCACCCGAGGCTGTTTTTGAGTCGGCCGACGCATTGTTTGCGCGTCCTCGGCTGGCGGACGCCGTCATCAATACGACGATGGACCAGATGCACACGGCGGTGGCGCTACAGGCGATGGCGAAAGGCTATCACCAGTTACTGGAAAAGCCGATGGCAACGACGCTGGCAGATTGTCAGGCCATTGAACGGGCGCAACAGCGAAGCAAGACCGTGGTGGCGGTATGTCACTCGCTGCGTTATCACCTGGTTTACGCCAATATGAAGAAGATGATCGACGCCGGGGTGGTCGGGCAGGTGATGCATTTTGATCATATCGAAGGCGTTGGCGACGTCCATTACACGTCTTCTTATGTGCGTGGCAACTGGGCCCGGCGTGCCGACAGTAGTTTCATGCTCATGACAAAATCGTGTCATGACCTTGACCTGTTCAATTACTTGTTTTCGGCAGAGTGCCAGCGGGTAGCGTCGTTTGGCTGTCTATCGTACTTTACGGGGCAAAACAAGCCCGAGGGCGCGTCGGCGTATTGTCTGAACGGATGTCCGGCACAAGATAGGTGCCCATATCACTGCAGCAAGATATATTTACAGGACCCGTTCTGGCGCGATTACATTTTTCCTGCCCACAGTGATGGGGAGGTCATCGCGTCTCTGCGTAGCGGGCCTTTTGGCAAGTGCGTATTTCAGGCGGATAACGACGTTGTGGATCACCAGGTGGTTACACTGGAATACCAAGACGGGCTAATGGGGACCTTTACGATGACGGCTTTTCATCCGGGGGGGCGTTTTACGCGTATTCACGGCGCAGAAGGCCTGCTTGAGGCGGACCTTGACGGGCTGACGATTAAGCATACCGATTTTGTCAGCGGCAATGTCAGCACTATCAAGGTTCCGGCGGTTCCGGGCGGTCATGGCGGCGGCGATTACCTAGTCATTAAGGACCTCAGCCATGCTATTCGGCAAGGCGTGCCGGAGGCAGTGCTCACAACCACGCAGCAGTCGCTGGCCAGTCACGCGTTGGTATTCGCCGCGGAACAGGCGCGGCTGGAGAAACGGATAATAGAAATTGACGAGTTCCTCCGGGAGCATGATGCTTCAGAGGAATGACACGAGTATTTGCTTTGCAGGCACAAGCCATACGGCGGCGCAACGAAGCAGTTGCAAAGAGCAGTATCTTATGGCTGCAAGGCAGAGGATTTTATTTGGCCATGAGCGATATCATCAGTAAGAACGTCTCTTTTTTGCGTAACGTATTCAGCAAAGGTCCTTTTCAGGGGCATGCGTTTTGTTGTTCGCCTAAAGGCGTGTCGGCAGTGGATTGTCCGGAGGGGGATTTCACTATTTCGCAGGCGCCGGTGGACAATTGGGTTCCCTGGGTAGTTGACCATCACGCGCGTATGGTGAAGATGCTCGAAGCTGTAGGTGATGATGGTGTGCCTTATGGTCGCATCAATACGGGTACGCATATTTTTGCGGCGGCGTTTGGATGCCCGGTTCACACGATGGAGGATGACGCTCCGTTTGCCCTGCCGATGGTGTCGAGTGTGGCGGAAGCAGAAGCTGTAAAGGAGCCCGATCTGTGGAAGTCACCGACTCTTTACCGGGTTTTTGAGCTGGCGGAGAAAGTGACGCATGAATTGGGCCCGGAGGCACACATAACGGGGCCGGACATGCAAAGCGGCTTTGACATTGCATCGCTGATATGGAATAAGGAAGACATGTTTTGCGCCATGTTGACCGATCCTGAGGCGGTGATGAATCTGGCAGGCAAAGCGGCGCGTTTATTCAAGACTTTTCTGACCGAGTACCGTGGTGCTTTTCCTCAAGCATGTCCGTGTCACTGCCCGGAAGTCTGGACGCCGCCGGAGATGGGCCCCTGGATGAGTAACGATGAGTGTGGGTCGTTCAGCACTTCCAACTTTGAGACATTCTGTCTGCCGGAATTGGTCGATCTGGCTGAGACTTTTGGCGGGTTGGGCATGCATTGTTGCGCCGACGCAGAACATCAATTTGATTCGTTTAAGAAGATCCCCAACTTTTATGGCTTCAACCGGGTTGCCGCCAAGCAAGGCTATCAGTCACTGCTTGAGTATTTTGACGATGAGACAGGCCCGGTGCATGTGCTGGCTTGGATTGAGGAGGAGGATATTACCCGATTGATTCAAGAGGCTGTTCCAGGGGTGCGTTTCGTGTTCAATCTGATAGAAGACGATGTGGAAGTGGCCAAAGCCTGGTATGATAAGATGCGTACGCATAGTCTTCGGACTGATTAGCGTTACATCGTGACAGTGCTATATCTCTTGCCCACAGGTGCAGCCGCTCCCGTGCGGTGGTGTGGGGATATCCACCTGCTGCAAGGCGGGCAAGGGCATGAGCGGCATGGCGAGCACCCGTTCTCGTTGGGGCGTACCCACATAGGCCTCCACAACATCGGTAGGGCAATAGAATATTTGGTAAGCGTTCACGCAGTTTTGGCTAAAGTGTAGGTGTTATTTATGAGCGATGG
>CAYNXW010000302.1:0-3737 GCA_964401265.1 uncultured Pirellulales bacterium
TTCAATAACTCATCAATCAATTGTTCCTGTGTCCTCAAAGGTTGCCTTGAGATGCGGGATGTTAATGTTGAGCCAAGAAGTATGTTGCTGTAACGATGCCTACATCGGCTATTGCGTGAGAGAGCAGCGGGAGAGCCAATCCTTCAAGTTTAGAAGCCATATATCTCCATATGTATGCTGTTATAGTCAGCACAAGGAATGCTATCAGTAGCCAAGGTAGCTTTATGAACCATGCTAACACAAGAATATGGTAGCCGGCAAACGCAAAGTCCGTCCATGAAAGGACCTTTTGGCTAGCTCCCAGATAGCCTCGCCAATAGAGTTCCTCCAAGAAAGGCTGAACGGTCGAAAAGTATATGGCGAAGAGAATCCATGCAGTTCCAGGCAAGCCCAAAGTCGCCAACTTTGCAGCTAATGGTTCGCCTGGCAGGTGCACATATCCCCACGAGAAGTAGATGATCGGGACAACCATTGCAGACATAGCTGTGCCGAGTATGGCAACGATAGGATTCCAGCCCGTGCGGGCTTTTTGAAGCAAATTGTTTCTGTCTGCAGCAATGATGAACCCTGCCATGCCACAGTGATAGAGGCCGATAGCAATCCAGGCGGTTTTCAAGGCGTAAAGGCCGATCAAGACGGCGACATAAGGGGCTGTTGCTGAGATGGGTTTAAGCTGCGACGTCTTCATTTCGCCTCCATATAGTTTTGGTCAGCGTGGGCACAGCCCACGCTACATTTTGGCGTTGGTGATTTTAGAGGCTCGGGGGTGGTTTAGCGGGTGAGTCTGGTGAATCGTCGGGAGCCGATGGCGACGTCTTTGTAGCCTGCGGGCCAGAAGCTGATGGCGAAGCCGAAGCTGTCTCGTGCGGGGTCGATGCTGAATACGAAGGCGCTGAACCAGTGGGGGAACTCGCGGATGAGGGCGACCTGGGTGTAGGCGTCTTCGGTGCGAGCGATGTCGAACTGGTGTCCCAGGGCGATGGTGTATCGTCGGTTGAGTTTGTAGCTGGTGCCGGCGGTGAGGAAGTGGCTGTTGGCGTTGCGGAAGGTGTCGGCGTTGTTGACGAAAAGGTCGCCGATGTAGTAGCTCAGGCGAGGCGAGCGTTGGATGGCCAGTCCCAGGTCGGCGACGTCGAGGTTTCCGTTGGTGATGTCGTAGTTGACGCCGCCGAGGAGGGCGGTGGTGTCGGAGACTTGCCAGGTCCAGTCTCCGGTGGCGAAGTTTTTGACGGCCTGGTCGAGTCGTTGTCGTTGGGTGAGTCCCAGGTTGGCGAAGTCGGGGTAGAGAAGGTTACGTTTTCCGAACTGGGGTTCGGGGCTGCTGTAGAAGAATTTTCCGGGCATGGCATCGCCTTTGAGGGGGGGGGCGACGAGGGTGACGGCGGCGTCGAAGGAGAGGAAGTCGACACTGCGTTTTTGTCCTTGGGGGCCACGCATGGTTTGCCATCGTTGGCGTATTGCGAAGTTGAAGACGTCGCGTGCGGTGACGTCGCAGTCGTCGGAGTCGGCCCAGAAGGCGTGTACTTCGGGTACGATGATGTGTCTTATGCGGTCGATGTCCCAGAGTCGGCTTTTGGCGTTGTTGTCGACGTGCCAGAGTTGGCTGGCCAGACGAAAGCCTCCGGCGCCCTGGAGAGTGCTGCTCTGTTGGGAGGTGTCGTCGTAGCTGTAGGTGCCGACGACGGTGGGGACGAAGTGGAGGCCCGAGAAATCGAGGGGCAGGGCGACTTCGTGTCGGCTGACGGCGAAGGCGTAATCGCCCTGGTTGAGCTGGTCGGGCAGGATCCAGGGTTGGCGTGTGCCGTCGAGGGCGGGTACGAGGCGGTCGCCGGCCCGTTCATTGAGTCGGGAGATGTAGCCGTCGTGGTAGTAGGTGAGGGTTTCGAAGATGTCCTGGCCGGCGAGGTGGAATCCGGCGGTGGGCAGTTCGGTGAGTGTGTAGTCGAAGTCGTTGAGGTGCCATTTGGCGAGGAAGTCGAAGGCCCAGTTTTCACGTTGGTGTTTAAAGTAGGCGAGGGTTTCCTGTTCTTTTTCGGTGTCGAACTCTTTTTCTTCCCAGCTTTCGAGGAAGTCGGGGTCGCTGAAGTAGCTGACTTCGAAGGTGCCCTGCCAGTCGAGGGGGAAGAATTGGCGGTGTCGCCATGAGGCCCGTCCTCTGGTTTTTTTGGAGGGTTGGACGTCGTGTCTTGCGGGGAATCGGCCTAGTCGGTCTTCGCCCTGGTCGTTGAGCAGGTAGGTTCGCAGGTCGCCGAAGTGGTTGTTTTGTTTGTAGTCGGCCTCGATGCCGACGGCGGGGCCGCGTTCGGTGAATTCGTCGAGTCGCAGGCGGGAGTCGACTCCGGCGGGCTCCTGGATGCCGAGCATGGCGGCGAGGCTCCAGTCGGTTTCGATGGTGGTGCCGTATTCGGAGCCGTAGCCGGTGTGGATGCTGTTGAGGGGCGGGGCCTGCACGGTGGCGGTGTTTCCGGCGAGGCGTGGCCAGTAGAAGATGGGCATTTTTTCGACGCGGGCGGAGACTTGCTGGAGGTCGAATTCGAATCGGGAGGCTTGGTCGGGAGGGGCGGGCTTGCCCTGGTGGTCGGTCATGTTGACGGAGGCTTTTTGTGCGGCGAGGTAGACGTGTGGTTCGTGGAATTCGTCGGTGCTGAGCTTGAGGTTTTGGGCGGCGAAGGTGCCTGGGCCGTGTTGTTGTATTTTTTTGGCTCGGATGTAGAGCGGATTGGCGGGGTCGGGCAGGGCCAGTCGCATGGTGGCGTCGAGGACGAGGGCCTTTTGGCGGGCGAAGTCGTAGTAGAGGCGTTGGGCGGTGATTCGGTCGTGTCCGGCGTCGAAGAGGACGTCGCCTTCGAGGTAGACGGCGGTGATGATCTCGCCGAGGATGTTCTGGGCCTGGATGCCGTTGGGTTCGTCGGCGAGTTGTTGGATTTTGGCCTGTGAATAGAAGACGACGGCGTTTTCGGCTCGGAATTCGAGTGTAATTTGTTGGTCTGGTTGCTGCTGGACGATGTAGATGCCGCCGGTGTAGGTGGCGACATTGAGGTCATTCTGCAGTTTTCGGGCGATGAGTCGTCCGCCGTCCTGCTGGGGATAGATGTAGACGGGGGCGGGCTGTGCGGCGAGGGGTTTGGGCGTTTCGGGTTGATTTTGGGCGAGAGAGGCTGCGGGGCATGCGAGCAGCAGGTAGGCCAGGGCTTTGTAGAGCAGGGGGTGTGGGCGCAGGGGTGTACGGCGGGGTAGAGGGTGAACCAACGAGCCTATTTTTGGATTCTTCACGGGCGTTGCCTATCGCGGATGCAGGAAGAAGGTTTCAGCCACACGCCAGATGTCGCCTGGCTCCAAGGACCGATATTCCACCGGTTTTTATTATGCAACGGTCTCTTGATGACGATTAAAGCTAAGCGGCGAGAAACGTTCTGGCCAGTTTCCGTCCGGGGGCGCTATTATAGTGTCCGGGCCGGTAAGTGCCAACCAAAACCCTGGCGGTGGTCAGGGAGGGGTCGGGCGGCAGCTGTCTCTTGGAAGAAGGAGCTCATTTATGGCCAAGTCGAAGGATCAGATTAAGACGATCGGTGTGTTGACGGGAGGTGGTGATTGTCCGGGGCTCAACGCGGTGATTCGTGCGGTGACGAAGACGGCGATAGGCCAGTACGGTCTGAAGGTGGTGGGGATTTCTGACGGGTATCTGGGTTTGATCGAGAATCATATGGCGGAGCTGGCGTGGTCGGACGTGTCGAACA
>CAYNXW010000303.1:0-3734 GCA_964401265.1 uncultured Pirellulales bacterium
AGATACGTCGTTTTGGGCTTCGTAACGGCAATATTGTGGCGGGTCAGATTCGTCCGCCGAAGGAATCGGAGAAGTATTTTGCGTTGCTGCGTGTGGAGGCGATCAATTACGAGGACCCGGAGGCGTTGACGGAGAAGGTGGTTTTCGAGGATTTGACGCCGTTGCATCCGGACCAGCGATTTTTTCTGGAGACGACGGCGCAAGAGATCAACATGCGGATCGTGGACATGGCGACGCCGGTGGGCAAGGGTCAGCGTGGTTTGATAGTGGCACCGCCGCGAACCGGTAAGACGGTGCTATTGCAGAAGATTGCGAACGCCATCAGCACGAACCATCCGGACGTGAATCTGATTATATTGCTGATAGACGAGCGTCCAGAGGAAGTGACGGAGATGGAGCGTGCGACGGCTCCGGACGTGGAGGTGATATCGAGCACGTTCGACGAGCCGGCCAGTCGGCACGTACAGGTAGCGGAGATGGTGATTGAGAAGGCCAAGCGTCTGGTGGAGTATGGCCATGATGTGGTGATTCTTCTGGACTCGATTACGCGGTTGGCTCGGGCGTACAACACGGAAGTGCCGCACTCGGGCAAGATTCTGACGGGTGGAGTGGATTCGAACGCGTTGCAGAAGCCCAAGAAGTTCTTTGGAGCGGCCCGTAACATTGAGAACGGTGGTTCATTGACGATTTTGGCGACGGCGTTGATCGACACGGGCTCGAAGATGGACGAGGTTATTTTTGAAGAGTTCAAGGGGACGGGCAACATGGAGTTGCATCTGGACCGTCGTCTGGTGGATCGTCGTGTCTGGCCTGCCATTGATATCAGCCGTAGCGGTACTCGTAAGGAAGAGTTGCTGCTGGACCCGAAGGAGCTGGAGCTGGTGTATCGGCTGCGGCGTGTGCTGAGCGACATGAACCCGGTGGAGAGCATCGAGTTGCTTAAGGGTCGGCTGCAGAAGGTGGGGAGTAACGCGGAGTTTCTGATGACGATGAATTTGAGTTGACGACACGTGGGCTCGCCGGTTTAGCTTATACGGCTGGCTGGAGCGTGGAGGTAAGGTATAGCGGACCGGCCGATTTTTTGGAGGTCTGCCCCCGTAATCAGATTTCGGGGTTTGATTGGATGTGGGCGTAACGGAGGAACAGGGTAGGGGCGGGGCAGGCTCTGTTCAGGCAGGGAGCTCCGAGACGCGGGCAAGATGCTTGCAAGGCGGCATAACACACAGGTCACGGATGACAGACGTTTGGGCCCAAGGTAGCGAGATCAGGGGGTTGGCAGGTCGGGGCATATGCTTGATGTTACTGAGTCTGTCGCTCATGGCGTCGGCGGTGTGCGCGGACGAGGTGGTGCTGAGCAATGGGGACGTACTTCACGGCCGTATCCGCCGCGTGTGGCAGCAGCAGGTGGAGTGTGTGTCGGGCCCATTGGGGACGCTAAGCATTGGTCTGGATAAGGTGCGGACGCTGGAGACGTCCTTGGCGGTACCGGTGCTACTCGAAGAGGCGGCCCAGCCGGTGCGAGCGCGTATGCTGCGTGGGCCTGAGGGATCGGTAACGTTAGAGGCTGAGGGGGAGCGGAGGGTGGTGCCGCTGTGCGTGCTTGAAGCGGCGGGCATTGCGGTGGAGGAGGCATTGGTCAAGCGGCATGCGTCGAGGCGGGAGCCGGTGCGGGCGGCGTTGGCAGAGGACCGTTTTGCGTGGTCGGGAACGATGGAAGCCGGTCTCAACGGTCGGCAAGGCAATACGGAACGCGTCAGTGTCAACGGGGGAATCAAGGTGCTGGGCAAGAAAGGTCTTTGGACGGTTACGGGGCATATGGCGGGGGTTTACGGCGAGCAGGAGATCGATGGGAGATCCGAGGTAAGCGACAACGAGGTGAAGGGGGGCTGCCGGGTCCAGAAACAGATCGGAGACGGGTTCTTTTCGGCGTTCGGGCAAGTGAACCTGGAGCGTGACCGGATCGAAGAGTTGGACCTGCGAGCGGTGGGCAACGGGGGGTTAGGTCTGCGGTGGATCAAGACCGAGGAATTGTTTTGGGAGACGCGGCTGGGTATTGGTTATCAGCAGGCGGAGTATGAAAGCGGCCGTCGTACGCGGTCGATAGTGGGCGACCTGACGAGCGATGTGCAGTACAAGGTCAACGCGCACGTCGATCTGAGTCAGCGGACCACCTGGATACCGGACCTGGATGATTTAGCAGCGTATCGCGTGACGTCTGAGAGTGCGGCGATCCTCTATTTCAATACCGCGCGGACACTGTTTTTGAAGAGCGGCCTGCAACACAACTACGACAATCAACCCGCGTCCACGAAGGTAGAGCGGCTGGATACGTACTATTTTACGAACGTGGGGTGGAAGTTCTAGCGAAGGAGGGCCCGTTTCATGCAAAAAGGCCGAACGTCACGCTCATCGCATCGCATGCAACTTTTTTTGATATTTCTGGTGCTTGTCCTGGTATGGACAGTGGCGGGCACCTTAGGCTGATCGGGCCAATTGAAACCTGTGTACCAACGCAGTCAGGTGATGGCTGGCATGGGAATGGTCATTTCAATTACGACGTGGCCGGCACACGAAGCGGTGTTGGCGTTTAGCAGCAAAGGATTGGGGGTTAATGCGTTGTCAACGTTGAATGTTGTTGCATTTGTTCTCTTTCTTGCCTGGAGCGTCGTGCTGTGGAGTCCGCTTTTTCTCATGAAGCACAAGGGGCGGCGTTGGATTGGGATTTTTGCGCAAGTAGTAATATTATTGGCGATATCTGGTCTATTCTGGAAGTATGGAAATGGCTAACCCGGGCCTATCGCGGACTCTGGACTTTCAGTTGCGACGGCAAGTAGATGGCCTATTGGGTCGGGAGCGATGACCGCAGATCGACATCGGAGTGCACATGCGAACACCAAATGCTTTTATCTTCTGCGTACTGGCATTTATGGCGCTGTTGGGGCCCATGGTGTTGGGGGCGGGTCCGTCGATTCGGGTGGTGGTGTACAGCGGCGCGAATAATCACGACTGGCGGAGGACGACGGCGGAGATCGAGCGTATACTGGGGCGGTGTGCTGTATTCGACGTGGAAACGACGGAGCAGCCTGAGCAGATGACGGCTGAGCGGCTGGGGGAATACGATGTGATTGTCAGCAACTGGAACAATTTTGGCCAATCGGGGCTGGACTGGTCGGAGGGATGTCGGGAGGCGTTTCTGGCGTTTGTGCGGCAGGGGAAGGGGCATGTGATGGTGCACGCGGGGGGGAGCAGTTTTTCTGATTGGCAAGCGTATCACAAGGTGGCTGCGGGCTGGGGGGCGCAGACGGGTCATGGTTCGCTGCACGAGTTTGTGGTGAAGCCGACGGGTAGGGCGCATGCGATCACGCAGGGCGTGGAGGCTTTTGGGACGCGGGATGAGCTGTGGCATAATACGTGGTTTCCGGCTGAGAGCAGGGTGCTGATGAGTGCTTTTTCGTCGAAGGCCCAGGGCGGCAGCGGCAGGGACGAGCCGGTTCTGGCGGTGAATCGGTTTGGCGAAGGCCGATGCGTCAATCTGCTGTTGGGCCATGACGTGACGGCCATGCGGAATCATGGGTTTGACATGGTGCTGCTGCGGTCTGTCGAGTGGGCGGCGCGCGGGTGCGTCGCGGGGACTGCCAAGATCGAGCATGAGGCTGCCGGGGCGCGGTACTTTGAGAAGACCGACCGTTCGGTGGCGTTGATAGGTGATGGGAGCACGGTGTGGCGGTTCAATT
>CAYNXW010000304.1:0-3733 GCA_964401265.1 uncultured Pirellulales bacterium
GAAGTGTTATGCCTACGGCTTTCATAGCAATACGATTGACCGGTCGAAATGCAATTACAACAACAGCGACGGAGGCCCGACCGAAGCAGGCTCTTATGAGGGTCACACGAGCTATTACGGCTGCTATGACATGAGCGGTAATCTCTATGAATGGACCAGTTCCGTTTATCCGGGCGATACCCGCTTTGTTCGTGGCGGCCAGTGGTACAACAGCTATGCCGGCTACTGCCAAGTTACGCACCGGCGTCTCTACGTCGCAACGGGTCGGTACGGGAGCATAGGCTTCCGGCTGGCTTTGGACAGTGCTTCGCCGGTGAGATCGCGTGGGTGTCTGCCGGCCAAGAAACCTGTGGTGGCTCATTCCCGACCGATGCCGCCAGGTGTGAGCGAGGCAATGGCCGGCGCTGTTAGATGGCTCGAAGAGGAATCGCATCGCATCATTCGGGCCTCGAAACGGACGATGGACGATGGCACCGCGGCTTTTCCGCCGCAGGTGGGTCTTGGTTACGATGGATTCTGGATCCGGGACTATGAATATACTCTCGAAGGCGCCATTGACGCCTACTCTGACGAGGAGCTCACGGCCGCTTGCCGTGTGTTTGTCGGCGGTATACGCGCCGACGGCGCCGGTGTGGACAAGGTCAACTTTGACGGCACGCCCATTTACCAACCCGGCAACGGCGAGATGGGCAAGCATCCTGTGGCTGACGGCTCGCAGTTTACCGTCTCTGTCGCGTGGCATACGTACCGCAGGACGCAGGACAAGCAGTTGCTGGGCGAGATCATCGAGCCGCTCATCAAGACCATGAACGCGGCGCCGCGTAATTGCGAGACGGGCCTGGTTCACATCGAGCCGGGCGACGCATGGAACCGATGCCCCTATGGTTTTACTGACACGATCCGCAAGCAGGGCGACCTTCTATTCTGTTCACTTCTGTATGTGCAGGCGTCGCGCCAGTTGGCGGATCTGCTCGACGAGCTGGGTCGCGGGGACGATGCCTCGCACTGGAGACAAGAAGGCGCGCGTGTCGCGGCGAGCATCCGCAAGGTGTTGTGGGATGCTGAGGTGGGGCTATTTCGCGCCGCGAGCGTCGTCTGCCGCGATCATGATATCTGGGGGTCCGCCTTTGCTGTCTATCTCGGCGTTGCCGAGGCGTCGCAATCGAGGGCCGTTGCGTCATACTTCAAGCGACACTACGGCGCGATCGTACAACATGGCCAGATTCGGCATTTACCGGGCGGCGTCTATTGGGAGAAGACGTCGGGGGGAAAAGGCAGGCCGGTGCCGCGTGACATCTATCAGAACGGCGCCTACTGGGCCGTAGCAACAGGCTGGTTTGTCTACACTCTTGATCTGGTAGATCCCAGGCTTGCGGACCAGACTGTGCTGGATATGGTGGCTGATTTCGCCAAGGGGGGGGCCTGCGAGTGGATTATCGAACCGACGCATCATCATCTGCAAAACTACCTGGCCAGTCCGTCGCTTCCGCTGGCGGGTATTCGTGCGATGTTGGAGCGGCGAGCAGCTTGCGATACACCGACGAAGTGACATTTGCAGGCAGATCGGTCTGTTACTTGTCAGGCAAACCGCGATGGAGTTTTTCCAGTTGCGCGATTTATTGGCTGGCCAGGGGATAGTCCTTTGTGTAATGTTTGTTGGACACATGTCGTTTTCTGATGGACAAGCAGAAGCAATATATGTGAGGAGTGAATCATGCATCCCATGTAGAATACAAGGGGGGCAGGGTGGACGTGACGACCCTGAGCCAGGAGGCGCAGATTGAGCATTTTCGGGAAATGCGTGCGTCTGTGGCCGACGATCCGTTCCGCCCGATCTATCACTTTTCACCGCCGGGCTATGGTCTGCACGATGTGGCGGGCTTGTGCTGGTGGCAGGGTAAGTATCACTTGTTTTACCTGATCACCGTCCCCGCGGTGCAATGGGGAAGGGGACATGCCGTCAGTTACGACCTGGTGCATTGGCGCGATCTGCCCATGCTGCCCAAAGAGATCTGGGGCGGCACAGGCCAGGCGTGGGCGGACAAAGACCGGGTGTTCCTGACTACGGGCAGCGTGAACATAGCATCCGACCCGATGTTGTTGAACTGGACAGAGCATTACCGGGGCAGATTTGGGGACAACTGTGTTTGGCGTGAGGGCGATTACTATTACCTGACCATGCGCGGGAGCAAAAATACCTCGCTGGAAATTCGGCGATCCAAAGACTTGACAGAATGGGAATCGATGGGCACGTACTTTGAAGACAGTTATTTCACCGATCCCGGCACGGATTGTGCGTGCCCCAATGTTGTGCCCATCGGTAACGGCAAACACCTGGTGCTGTTCTTCAGCCACAATCGGGGCCCCCAGTATTACATTGGCACGTCCAACGTGGAGCAGGGGCGGTTTACCATCGAGAAGCATGGCCGGATGAATTACGGCCAGGTAATGCGTGGCAGCCTACACTCGCCTTCGGCGTTTGTGGATCCCAAGGGTCGCTGCATCGGCATGTGGAATATCTTTGAATGTCTGATCAAGGAGGATTTTTGCGGGACGGAGAAAGAGGTTGTCTCCCTGCCTCGCCAACTCTCTTTGAATAACATATCGCTTAACCCGCTCTGTATCGAGCCTATCGAAGAGCTCAAGACATTGCGTTTTAATCCTGTGAAGGTGGAGGACGTGGTCATTCCGGCAAACGGGGAGAAGATTCTGCCCGGCGTACAGGGGCGGGCCATGGAGCTGGAAGTCGTGATCAATCCTGAGCAGGCCCGTGAAGTGGGTTTGCGGGTTCTGCGCAGTCCCGACGGCAAGGAGCAGACGAGCATCAGTTTATCAATGCACGCCTGGGCATTGAGGCATCCCAACAACCGCGCACTGATGATCGATGTCTCCCAAGCGTCGCTCAGTTCGGAGGTCGCCTCGCGTACGCCGGAGATAGGGCCTTTGTACCTTAAAGATGACGAGCCGCTTCGTCTGCGGGTATTCATCGACCGGAGCATCATTGAAGTGTTCGCTAACGGGCGCCAATGCCTGACGCTGCGGGCGTACCCCACCCGTCAGGACAGCACGGGGGTTTCGGTCTTCGCCCGGGGTAACGATGCGAAACTGGTCTCGCTGAGAGCTTACCAGATGCGCAGTATCTGGCCTGAGATGAAAGTGAAGGAAGGTAAATAGCAGGCGTGCATCGTAGCGCAAGGTAAGCGGCGGCGGGGTTCAGGGTGTTTCGATTTGGGCGATGCGTCGGGCGTGTCGGCCAGCCTGGAACTGGGCGGTGAGGTAGACGTCAACGATGGGCAGGAGGTCGTCGGAAGCAATCATGCGTTGGCCCAGAGAGATCATGTTGGCATCGTTGTGTTGTTTGCCGAGCCGGGCGCTGTCGGTGTTCCAGCAGACGGCGCAGCGGATGCCTTTTACTTTGTTGGCGACGATGGCTTCGCCGTTGCCGCTGCCGCCGAGGACGATGCCGGCGTCGCAGGTTCCGGAGGCGACGGCCTGGGCGACGGGTCTGATTTTGCCGGGGTAGTCGACGGGCTGGTTGGAGTCGGTGCCGAAGTCGACGACGTCGAGTCCTTTGGCTTGGAGGTGGGTTTTGATTTTTTCTTTGTACTCATAGCCGGCGTGGTCACAGCCAATGCCGATTCGTCTGATGTGCTGATTCATATGTCGTCTTAGGACTCTCTTTTGGGGGTGAGGACCGGATTTGCTTCTGTCGGGGTCGGTCAAGAGCGTTACG
>CAYNXW010000305.1:0-3711 GCA_964401265.1 uncultured Pirellulales bacterium
AACAAAGAGCAAACCAAGCGCCGAACAGGATTGCGCACGCACCCCCGTTTTTCGCTCCAGAACGCCCCCCCTCCTGCCGCACTTTGGTCAGCCCCCCTGCTATGGGGCCGACAAAGGTCAATCTCACAGCAGCAAGGGTTTCGCGCGTGGGCATCAACTGGGGCCACTACCCCTGGCCGCTACCTGGAAATCGATCGCTAAGGCTGTAGGCTCAGCGTCAGAGCCAGCCGCTCCCCGTTTTGAATTTAGAGCCTTTGAATTTTGAATTTGTTTCGAATTCCGATATTCGAATTTCGAATTCTGGCAACGCAGGATGATCCTTCAGGTCCATGCGTGACCAGGGAGATTGCATGCGTTTACCCCCCCCGTTGGGATCACGAGGCCGGCGTGACAATCTCGTACGAGTGCGGCTTAAGTCGTTGCAGGCCGGGAAGTTGCCGCCGACCCAGCACCGCTTCGAGCACGACGTGCGAGTCCACGTAATCTTCCGAGAGCACCAGCCCGTTGGCCCGCAAAAAGCTGGGCACCCGGCCGTCCGCCTGCGAACAGGCCACCCGCAGATGCAGCTCCTCCCCGGTGACACGCTCGGTGACCGCCTCGAGCAACTGCTCAATACCCTCATTCTTGCGCGCCGAGATGCAAATCGCCTCGGGATACAGCGTCTTCATCGTGTCCAGCGTCGGGTTAGGCCGACAGTCCGTCTTGTTGAACACCAGCACGATATCCTTTTCCTTACAGCCGATCTCCTCGAGCACCTGCTGGGCTGCCTGCAGCTGCAGCTCCGCCTGCGGATGAGCCACATCCACCACGTGCAGCAACAGATCCGCGTGAATTGCCTCTTCCAGCGTCGCCCGGAACGAGGCCACCAGGTGATGCGGCAGATTACGCACAAATCCCACCGTATCGCTCAGCAGCACGCTAAGCTCCCGGCTGAGCTGCCAACGTGCCGTCTTGGTGTCCAGCGTGGCGAACAACTGGTTCTCCACGTAGGTGTCCGACCCCGTCAACAGATTCATCAACGTGCTCTTGCCGGCGTTGGTATATCCCACCAGCGAGACGGTGAAATGCTTGTGCCGCGAGCGAACCTGCCGCTGCTTGCGGCGGTCGATCTCGCTGATCTGGCGACGCAACTGGCCCAGCCGTTTCTTGACCAGCCGACGGTCGATCTCCAGCTGCTTTTCCCCGGGGCCCCTCGTGCCGATGCCGCCCACTGCCCCGGCGGCTCCGGCGGCGGCCCCCACCACGGTGTCCAAATGGGTCCACATCCGCGTCAGGCGCGGATAGGTATACTCCAACTGGGCCAGCTCCACCTGGAGTCTGGCTTCATGCGTCCGTGCCCGAGAGGCAAAAATATCCAGGATCAGTTCGCTGCGGTCGATTACCTTGCAGTTGACAATCTTCTCCAGCTCCCGTATCTGGGCCGGCGAAAGATCATTATCGAAGATGACCGTGTCGATATTGCTGCGGTGGACGATTTCGGCAATGAGTTCGGCCTTGCCGTGGCCCACGTAGGTGCCCGGGTGGGGCGAGCGGCGTTTTTGCTGGACGCGTCCCATGACGATACCGCCGGCGGCCTCGGCCAGGGCCTGCAACTCGGCCAGCGAATCCGCCGCGGTGGTATCGCTGGCCGGTAGCGCGACACTCACCAATAATGCAAACTCATCACGAACTTTGAGACTACTTCTGGTTTTCTCCAACGTTTGTTGTGCTAGACCTCACGAAAAAGGAACAGGAAAACTTGCAAAATCGCCCGTGGCGTTTTGTCCTTTCACCGTGTTTTAGTATAGAATCAGCCTGCCCCCTGTGTCAACACGGAGACCTTAAGGTGGCCCGGGTCGCTTGTCGATACATCCAATGGGTCACCGGAGAGAGGAAGAACCACCGGTTCGGCCTTTTTTTGGGCCTACCCTATGATTGTTTACGGCGTCAGGGCGGGGGGCGGCGCAAGCGATATGGCTTGTAAGTGTTTATTTTTAGGCGTTTTATGATAAATATGGGTCTCGGGGTGACTTCCTGCGAAACTTGGGACAAAAACGGCCGCCCCGGCCACTATTAGAGTGAGGACCAGTCCTTAGGCTTCGTGGAGGCTTATGGGACTGTCCGGAGGTACGAGATTGGCAGCTTCAGACGGGACGTTGGTCCTCAGGGCGCTGGAAGGCGACCAGCAGGCGTTCGGCGAGCTTTATGACCGCTATGCCGCGCTGGTGCGAGCCATATGCAAGGACAGCACGGGCGATTTTACCCGCGCCCAGGACTTGGCCCAGGAAGTGTTCCTCAGGGCGTATGCCAAATTGGCCGATTTGCGTGACCGGGAGCGTTTTGGCCCGTGGCTGGTGAGCATTGCCAGGTTTGTGGGCAGGGAGTTTCGGCGAGGCGCCTACCGTGACCGGCATGTGCTGGTAGGGCTGGCGCCGGAAGAGACGCCGAGCGAGTTGCCCAAAGAGGACGAGCGTCTGGGTGAGTTGGCTTTTGCGATGGCACGGCTGAGCGAGCGAGAGCGTTTGGCGTTGAATGCCTACTATTTGCAGGAGCAAAACGCGGCCCAGGCGAGCAAGACGGTTGGCGTGTCGCGTTCGACGCTGTATCGGCTCCTGGCCGAGGCCCGCGAGAAGCTTGAGCGGTTCATCGAAGAGAGAGAAGAGAAGAAGTGAAAGGTGACGAGATGAACGAGCGATTAGAACAGGATTTGGCCCAATACTACGCCCGCTTTCAGCAGGGCCATGAGCAGCGTCGTCAGCAGTTGCTGGCTTCTTTGCCGGCACAGCCGCGTGAGGTTGTGCAACCGGTGCGGGCGCGTGTGATACGTTTCCGTCTGCCGGGGGTCGCCAAGGTCGCGGCGGCTTTGGCTGCTACCGTCATGATCGGTGTCATGCTTTTCTCGCTGTTTGTGCAAAGTGATGTCACGTCGGTGGCTTTGGCGGGAGCGTTGGAGCAGGCCGGGCGTGTTGAAAACGTCCATTTCACGTTGAGTACCCCAGGTAGTGACGATAACGCCAAGGTCGAAGTCTGGTTCCGTCGGCCCAGCGACTTTCGCATGGAGTTTGGCAACGGACTGGTGATGACTCTGAACGACGGTGTCCGTTACATTCAAGACGCCTCCGAGGGCGCGGTGACGGTCAGGCCTGACGCGGTGCCGGGTCCGGAGCTGTTTGTGCTGCACATCGGGGGCCTGGGTCGGCTCTTTGCCGTTACCGACGGGTCTTTCGCGCAGCAGTGGATGGAGAAGAGCAGCATCGTCAGTAGTGAACTTGTCGAGTACAAGGGCGAGCGGTGCCGTAAGGTGGTCTGCCTGCATGAAGGCCAGCGTTTCGAGTACGTGATTGCTGACGACGCGACTGAGGAGCGTCGGGTGCCTTTCTATGAAGTCAAACAATTCAGCGACGCCGATGGCGGACGGCTGGTCAGCCACATGGAGGTGCTCTCGGTGAATGAGCCGGCCTTGCCGGAGAGCACGTTTGTCATTGCCGAGAAATGACTCTGAAGGTGGCGAGCCTATTTTTGTGATGGAGCAACACAGCGTCGGACCATTGGTTCGGCGTTGTCTTTTTAGAGCGTTATGAAGAGCTCTTCAGTATGCGTCTCGCGCCTGGCAGTGGAGACGGATAAAGACTGGTGCACGGTCTTTGTACGTTCTTACTTTGCCAGGCCTTTTTTTTGGTTCATCCGCGATTAGTGTGGAGACAATCGCGGTCAATAGTCATCGGATGTTAG
>CAYNXW010000306.1:0-3695 GCA_964401265.1 uncultured Pirellulales bacterium
CATAGCGAGCCAACAAGGCGGGGCGGACCTGAACTTTGCGCCTACGATGGGCCATCAGGCGCTGCTTAGCGGCTACCGAGACATGGTGCGAACCCTCTACACGCCCCGCTTGTACTATGAGCGAATCGACACGTTTTTGAGTCAGTACCGCCCGCTCGCTAAGGAGCATTTTTCGTGGGTGGAAGTCAAGGCGGCCTTGCGCAGCATGTGGCAGGTGGGGGTCCTGTCCAAGGCGCGTTGGTATTACTGGCGGCTGCTCTTGAGGACGTCGTTGCGGCGTTTCAAGTCGCTGCCCACGGCTATACACATGGCGGTTTGTGGGCTACACTTTGAGAAGGTTAGTGGCGAGATGTAAGCGGTTGGGCTCTGGCGATGGCTGTTGTGAAGCAGGGCGCCTCGGTGGCGTTCCGGGAACATATAGCGCGAGTCAACGAAAGGAACAGGCATGTTTGCAAGGTTTTCGTTGTTTGTTGCTTTGGGGCAGATATTCACGTTATCGCTGGCGGAAGGCGTGGCAGGTGCGGCGGAACAGAAGTACAAGCCTACGGCTGAGTCGCTCGCTGCGCATCCGGTGCCGGATTGGTTTGAGGACGCCAAGTTCGGGATTTTTATTCATTGGGGTCTTTACTCGGTGCCCGCCTGGGCGCCCACGACGGGTGAGCTCGGCAAAGTGTCGGCGGACGTATGGTGGCAACAGAATCCTTATGCGGAGTGGTATCTCAACACTCTGCGTAACGAGGGTTCGCCGACGTGGCAGCATCATAAGGAGACGTACGGGGAGGATTTTGACTACTACAACTTTGCGGGGCCGTTCAACAAGGCTGTTGAGCAGTGGCGGCCCAAGGCATGGGCGCGGCTTTTCAAGGAAGTGGGGGCCAAGTACGTGGTGCTCACGAGCAAGCACCATGACGGTTTTACGCTCTGGCCCAGTCGTGTGGACAATCCGCATCTGGCGGACGACCGGCAGAGTTGCTCGCGGGACCTGGTGGGCGAGCTGACGGCTGCTGTTCGGGCAGAGGGCTTGACGATGGGGCTGTACTATTCGGGCGGGTTGGACTGGTCGTTCTGCAGCAAGGCCATCGTGAATGACCAGGACTTGTACGGCACCCTTCCGCAGGGTGAGGAATACGCGCGGTATGTGGATTCCCATTGGCGTGAACTGATTGAGCGTTATGAGCCGGCGGTGTTGTGGAACGATATTGCGTATCCGGCCCAGGCGAACTGCATGGCCCTGTTTGCCGACTATTACAACCAGTTTCCGGACGGGGTGGTGGACAATCGCTGGAGCGTGGAGCACTATGATTTTACGACACCGGAATATAGCAAGTATGACAAGATTACGCCGAAGAAGTGGGAGTCGTGCCGGGGGATAGGTTATTCGTTTGGGTATAATCGCGCCGAGGGCGACGAGCACATGATTTCGGCGGACGGTATCGTGGATTTGCTGGTGGACTGCACGAGCAAGAACGGCAATCTGCTGTTGAATGTGGGGCCCAAAGCGGATGGAACCATTCCCGCGGGGCAGGTGGAGCGTCTTCGCGCGGTAGGCAAGTGGTTGGCGGTCAATGGCGAAGCGATTTATGGCAGCAGGCCGTGGGGCCAGTATACGTGCGGCACGCCGGACGGAACGGAAGTGCGGTTTACACAAAAGGGCGAGGTGCTCTATGCTATTCTGCTGAACAAGCCGGCGGGAGCGACGGTGACGCTGGAGAAGGTGTTTGCCCAAGACGGGACGACGATTAAGCTGCTCGGTCGCAAGGGGAATGTGGGCTTCCGTCAAGACGGGGCAAACCTGGTCATCACACTGGGCGATAAGCTGGGTGACGATTATGCTTATGTGCTGAAGATGACGCCGAAACCCTGGCGTGTGGTGCCTTGAGAGGTGGCACAAACATGCTTGCCTACAGCGGTCTGTGCCATTTTTTCTCTATATTTCCGTGGTGGTTTCAACTGGTCATCTATGCCTGGCTGGTGGTGCTGGTGTTGATTTGGCAACCTTGGCGTCGCTGGTGAGCGTGAGGTAAGGCGATTTTTTGGGAGTGCATGGGTCCATGTCTGAAGAGCAGGCCTTTTTGGCGTTGCCGGCGGCGTATACGGATATTCACCAGTCGCGGTTTGTGATCTTGCCGGTGCCATTTGACGGGACGGCCACGTACCGCAAGGGGTGTGCACGGGGGCCGGCGGCGATTCTGGGGGCATCACCGCACCTGGAGGAGTACGACGAGCAATTAGGCGATGAGTTTTTCCAGGCGGGGATTCATACGTATGCGCCGGTGGTTGATCCGGACGACGCGGTGGAGACGGTTCAGCACAAGGTGTACGCGGCGGCCCTGGCGCTAATGCGTCGGCACAAGACGGTGCTGGCCTTGGGGGGCGAACACTCCATCAGTACCGGCCTGGTACGGGCGGCGGTGGAGGTGTGGCCTGACGTGTCGGTGCTGCACTTTGACGCCCATGCAGACCTGCGCGACTGCTACGAAAACTCGCTGTTCAACCATGCGTGCGTCATGCGGCGAATCCACAACCTGGGCGTGCCCTTTGTGTCGGTGGGGGTGCGGGCGTACAGCAAAGCGGAACGCGACTTCATGCGGGAGCAGGACCTGGAGCTGATTACGGTAGAGCGTATCGAGAATGATTTCGAGGGGGCATTGGCTGCTATTCGCAGTCGGCTGACAGAGCGTGTGTACGTGACGTTCGACATTGACGCGTTGGATCCGGCGTTGTGTCCGGGGACGGGCACGCCCGAGCCGGGGGGGTTGTCGTATCGGCACGCGGTTGGGCTGCTAAACGGCGTCCTGCGCCAGCGTCAGCTGGTGGGCGGCGACGTAGTCGAGGTGTTGCCCATGGCGGATAGCACGGTGACGGAGTTCACCGCGGCCAAGCTGGTGTACAAACTGATTGCGCTGGGCCAACTGGGGCCCGCGTGCGAAGACTGATCAGCCCTACCCTGCGGGGCGCAGGCTTCGAAGCGTACATAGCGTTGCGGGCAAGAGCCGGCAGTCGCTAACTGCCCAGATTGCCCAGGGCACCCCATTTGCTCGAATCGTTGAAGGTCAGGCCGCCGCGGCGGGGGCGGTCTTTCTTCTTACCGGGCGCAGGTTGTTCGGTGACGGTCTGGGACGCCTCGGTCGATTCGCCGGCCATCGCTTTGAGCGACAGGGCAATGCGTTGGTTTTTGGTATCGACATTGAGAACGCGTACGGAAACTTCCTGGCCCACCTTGACGACGTCGCCGGGGCGGTTGACGTGTTTGTCGGCCATTTCAGAAATGTGAATAAGACCGTCGACGCCTTCTTCGAGCGTGACAAAGGCGCCGAATTCGACCAGGCGAGCGACCGTGCCATTGTAGACCTGGTCAGGCACATATTTCTGAGAGGCGTGGTCCCAGGGGTTTTCGTGCATGCGTTTCATGCTCAGGGACATGCGTTGCTTGGCGGGGTCGAGACTGATGATTTCGACGTCGATCATGGCACCGGGCTGGACGACGTCGCGTGGATGGCGGATTCGTCCGGCCCAGGACATTTCGGAAATGGGGACGAGACCTTCGAGGCCCGGCTCGAGTTCGGCGAAGGCACCAAATTCCTGCAGGTTGACCACGCGTGCCTTATGCTGGGAACCGATGGGATAGTTCTGTTCGGCGAGGGACCAGGGGTTGGCGCCGGCCTGTTTGAGGCTCAGGGAGATACGTTGTTTTT
>CAYNXW010000307.1:0-3689 GCA_964401265.1 uncultured Pirellulales bacterium
TTACAATACGTTACGCCCATTCCTGCTGAACGTGGGCTTTTGACGCTGGCGTCAAGTTTTTGACATTTTTTGACGGTCGCTGACCCGATCGCGCACAGCCTGACCCGTACAGCTTACCCAGCTTACCAACTTTTTTTTGAGAATCTCTTTGCCTGACCAGCCCCCACCCCCGTTTTTCGCCCAAAAACACGCCCCCCCTCGCCGCACTTTGGTCAGCACTGCTGCTATGGGGCCCAACGCCGCCCAATCACCCTGGCCAGTTGCCACCAGCCCACAGACGCTAGCCGGTCGGCATGGCCTGGCGATTACGTGATGTCGGCGTGGTACTCCTGGAGCGACCGCGGCGACGCGTGCCCGGCCTGGTGCGCCGCAATGCCCTTGACCGTCGCTCTTGCCGCCGCAAGCGTCGTTATGTACGGTATCTTGTACTTAATCGCCGTCTTGCGGATGTAAGAATCATCGTGCTTGCTCAGCTTGCCGATCGGCGTGTTGATCACGAGCTGGATCTTGTCGCTCTTCATTTCGTCTACAATGCCCGGTCGGCCTTCGTACATCTTCAGGATAATCTCGCAGGGCAGGCCGTTATCGCTGAAGTAGCGTCGGGTGCCTTCGGTGGCACGGAGGGTAAAACCGAGCTTATGGAATTCACGCGCCACTTCAATCGCCTCAGGCTTTTCCCTGTCCCCAACGGTGAAGAGCACCGCGCCTTGGGCGGGCAGTTGCTGTTTGGCGGCTTGTTGGGCTTTGTGGAAGGCGAGGCCGAAAGATTTGGCCAGGCCGAGGACTTCGCCGGTGGAACGCATTTCGGGGCCGAGGATGGGGTCGACTTCGTGGTACATGTCGAAGGGGAAGACGGCTTCCTTGACGCCGAAGTGGGGGATAGGCTTGTTTTCGAGGTTGAGATCGGCGATTTTTTTGCCGAGCATGAGCTGGGTGGCCAGTCGGGCCATGGCGATGTTGCAGACCTTGGAGACGAGGGGGACGGTGCGTGAGGCGCGGGGGTTGGCTTCGAGGATGTAGACCTTGTCGTTGGCGATGGCGTACTGGATGTTCATGAGGCCTACGACGTTGAGTTCGATGGCGATTTTCTTGGTGTATTCGATGATGGTGTCGATGTGTTTTTGTGGGATGGTGGTGGGGGGGATGACGCAGGCGGAGTCTCCGGAGTGGATGCCGGCCAATTCGATGTGCTCCATTACGGCGGGGACGAAGGCGTCGGTGCCGTCGGAGATGGCGTCGGCTTCGGCTTCGATGGCGTTTTCGAGGAACTTGTCGATGAGGATGGGTCGTTCGGGGGTGACATCGACGGCGGCGGCGACGTACTGGCGTAGCATGTCTTCATCGTGGACGACTTCCATGCCACGGCCGCCGAGGACGTAGGAGGGGCGGACCATGAGGGGGTAGCCGATTTTGTTGGCGACGGCGAGTGCCTGGTCGAGGGAGCTGGCCATTCCGGATTCGGTTTGGGGGATTCCAAGTTTTTCCATGACCTGTCGGAAGCGGTCGCGGTCTTCGGCGAGGTCGATGGTGTCGGGCGAGGTGCCGAGGATGGGCACGCCGGCGTCGGCGAGTTCATTGGCGATGTTGAGGGGGGTCTGGCCGCCGAACTGAACGATGACACCTTCTGGTTTTTCTTTTTCGTAGATGCTCAGGACGTCTTCGACGGTGAGGGGTTCGAAGTAGAGTTTGTTGGAGGTGTCGTAGTCGGTGGAGACGGTTTCGGGATTGCAGTTGACCATGATGGATTCGAAGTTTTCGTCGCGGAGGGCGAAGGCGGCATGGACGCAGCAGTAGTCGAACTCGATGCCTTGGCCGATGCGGTTGGGTCCGCCGCCGAGTACCATGATTTTGCGGTTGGGGGACACGTCGACCTGGTCGTCGGCGTTGTAGGTGGAGTAGTAGTAGGCGGCATTATCGACGCCGCTGACGGGTACGGGGTGGTAGGCTTCGTTGACGTTGAGTTTGTTGCGTTGTAGGCGGAGGTATTTCTCTTCGACGGCGAGGATTTGTGCGAGGTATTTATCGGAAAAGCCGTCTTTTTTGGCTTGTGCGAGGAGTGTGTCGGGTAGGGGGTGGCCTTTGCCGGCGAGGATTTTTTCTTCGAGGTCGACGAGTTCCTTCATTTGCTCGATG
This sequence comes from uncultured Pirellulales bacterium, assembly GCA_964401265.1. Classification (GTDB taxonomy): domain Bacteria; phylum Planctomycetota; class Phycisphaerae; order Sedimentisphaerales; family SM23-30; genus CAYNXW01. The sequence goes on from CAYNXW010000307.1 coordinate 2,134, forward strand.
AACCATCGTTTGATGTGGGTTCGGTTGTGGAGGTCGTCGATGTCGGCGCCTTTTCGGATCGCTTCGTACATGATGAACTGGCGTTCGGAGGTGGCCTTTGAGACGAGTTGGAGTAGTTCTTCGAGGCTTTTCTGGTTGTAGTCGTTGGCGAAGCCGAGGCCGTAGCGTCCGGTTTCGAGGGAGCGGATGGCTTTTTGGAAGGCTTCTTTGTAGTTTTTGCCGATGCTCATGACTTCGCCGACGGCTTTCATTTGTGTGCCGAGTTCGTCTTTGGCGCCGGCGAATTTTTCGAAGGCCCATCGGGCGAATTTAACGACGACGTAATCGCCCCAGGGTTCATATTTTTCGAGGGTGCCGCTGCGCCAGTAGGGGATTTCGTCCAAGGTGAGTCCCCCGGCGAGGAGGGCGGAGACCAGGGCGATGGGGAAGCCGGTGGCTTTGCTGGCGAGGGCGGAGGAGCGGGAGGTGCGGGGGTTGATTTCGATGACGACGACGCGGTCGGTTTTGGGGTCGTGTGCGAACTGGACGTTGGTGCCGCCGATGACTTCGATGGCGCGGACGATATCGTAGGCGTATTTCTGGAGTCGTTTTTGCAGTTCGTCCGTGATGGTGAGCATGGGTGCGGTGCAGTAGGAGTCGCCGGTGTGGACGCCCATGGGGTCGAAATTTTCGATGAAGCAGACTGTAATCATCTGGTTTTTGGCATCACGGACGACTTCGAGTTCGAGTTCTTCCCATCCGAGGACGGATTCTTCGACGAGGACCTGGTTGACCATGCTGGCGGCGAGTCCACGAGCGGCGACGGCGCGTAGTTCTTCGACGTTGTAGACGAGTCCGCCGCCGGTGCCTCCCATGGTGTAGGCGGGTCGGAGGACGACGGGGTAGCCGAGTTGTTGGGCGATGTTTTCGGCTTCTTCGATGGTATGGCAGGGTTCGCTGCGTGGCATTTCGACGCCGAGGCGGTTCATGGTTTCTTTGAAGGCGATGCGGTCTTCGCCACGTTCGATGGCATCGATGTTGACGCCGATGATTTCGACGTTGAATTTTTCGAGGACGCCGGCGTGTGCGAGTTCGGAGGAGAGGTTGAGGCCGGTTTGTCCGCCGAGGTTGGGCAGGAGGGCGTCGGGTCGTTCTTTTTCGATGATTTCGGTGAGGGTGTCGACGTTGAGGGGTTCGATGTAGGTGGCGTCGGCCATGCCGGGGTCGGTCATGATGGTGGCGGGGTTGGAGTTGACCAGGACGATTTTGTAGCCGAGCTTTCGGAGGGCTTTGCATGCTTGGGTGCCGGAGTAGTCGAATTCGCAGGCCTGGCCGATCACGATGGGGCCACTTCCGATGATCATCACCTTTTTGATATCGTCACGTACTGGCATGTGTGGTTTCCTTCTGTTCGTTCGTTTGGCGGTCGGTTTTTTTTCGGGTGAACCGGAGAGCGGGCGCGGGGCCCCGGCACGTCGGGGGCATTAGAGCGGTTGGGGGCATGTGTGTCAATTCCAAATCGTGAGTATGGGTATTGTTAGAGGTCAGCCCGCATATTTGCGGAGTTTTTTTGGGGG
>CAYNXW010000308.1:0-3686 GCA_964401265.1 uncultured Pirellulales bacterium
GAGACCCGGTGGTACATTTTTGTTCCGCTAGATGGGACACTTTTACTCTGCCGTTTACAAGGTGGCATATATTTGGTTAGTATAATTGTAATGTTTTGCTAACATGGTGCTAATATAAATAGGGTAGCACAAGGATATGTCAAAGGAAAGCATACTTATCGTGGATGACGAGGAAGACGTTCTCGAGCTGGTGCGTTACAACCTGGCCAAGAACGGCTACCAGGCGGAGACGGCGGGCACGGGGGAGGAGGCATTGATCAAGGCGCGGGCGCAGTTGCCGGATCTCATGATTCTGGATTTGATGCTGCCGGGGATCGACGGTCTGGAGGTGTGCAAGAAGGTCAAGGGCGATAGTAAGACGCAGCACATACCGATCATCATGCTGACGGCGAAAGGCGAGGAGGCCGACGTGGTCACGGGTCTGGAGCTGGGGGCGGATGATTATGTAACCAAACCCTTCAGTCCAAAGGTGTTGATAGCGCGGGTGCGGCGGATTCTTCAGCGGACGGTGGCGCGGGATTTGGAGAAGGCGGCGATCCGCGTACGGGAGTTGACGATTGATCCAGGGCGTCGTCAGGTGCTGGTGAAGGATAAGCCGGTGGACTTGACGTTTACGGAGTTTAATATTTTGTACACGCTGGCGAGGCGTCCGGGCATGGTCTTTACACGGTACCAGATTGTGGACGCGTTGCACGGTAGCGAGTATCTGGTGACGGACAGAGCGGTGGATGTGCAGATTGTGGGTTTGCGGAAGAAGTTGGGGCCGTTGAACGGGTATATCGAAACGGTCCGGGGTGTGGGCTATCGCTTCAAGGATTAGCGGATGTTCAGAAGACGCTTGCTATGGCAGCTTTATCCGGCGTTTCTGCTGGTGATCGTGATTTCGGTGTTGGGGGTGGCATGGTACAGTTCGCGGTCATTGCGTACGTTTTATCTTGATCAGGTTGCACACGATCTGCAATCGCGGGCGCACCTGGTGGAGCAGCAGATACTGGCCCATCTGTCGGCGCAGGATTTCAAGGCAGCTGATGGTCTTTGTAAGCAAATAGGCGCGAGGAGCGGCACGCGGATCACAGTGATTTTTCCGACAGGGGAGGTGGTGGCGGATTCCGACGAGGCGCCCAGTCGGATGAAGAATCACGCGGACAGGCCTGAGTTTCGCCGGGCGTTGGAGGGGGACTTGGGCCGGTCGATGCGGCTTAGCGAGACGCTTAGCCAGAGGATGATGTATGTAGCGATTCCGCTAAGCCGGGACAAAGGCGTTTTGGCGGTGGTCCGGACGTCGGTGCCGGTGACGGCGATTGATGAAGCGTTGAGCGATATTTACGGCCGGCTGTTCTGGGCGGGGGTGATTATCGCGTTGTGCACTGCGGCGATCAGTCTGGTGTTGTCGAAGCGTATAAGCCGGCCGGTGGAAGAGATGACCAAGGTGGCCAAGCGCTTTGCAGGCGGCGAGTTGGATTTGCGGCTGGCGACCCCGGAGGCGGTGGAATTGGCGGAGTTGGCCAGGGCGTTGAATGAGATGGCGCGTCAGTTGAGTCTGCGAATCGGGACGTTAACCGAGGAGCGTAGTCAGATTCAGGCGATTCTGTCGAGCATGATCGAGGGGATCCTGGCGGTGGATTCGACGGGGCATGTTGTCAGCATCAACCGGGCGGCGGCGGATTTGCTGGAGGTTGACGAGGCCCAGTCGCAGGGCCGCAGCATTGAAGAGTTGGTTCGCAGTCCGCAACTGCAGCAGTTCATAAAGGAAACGTTCGAGCGTGCAGGGGCGGCGGAGACGGAATGTTTTTTGTGGAACGAAGGGGGACGTTTTCTGGAATTGTATGGGGCGGGCCTGACGGACAAACAGGGTGATAGGACCGGAGCGGTGTTGGTGTTGCACGACATTACTCGGACCAGGCAGCTGGAAGCGGTGCGGCGTGATTTTGTGGCGAATGTGTCGCATGAACTGAAGACGCCGGTGACGTCGATCAAGGGGTTTGTGGAGACGCTACTGGACGGTGCAGTGGACGAGCCGGACCAGGCACGGCGGTTTCTGGAGATTATTGCCAAGCACGCGGACCGGCTCAACGCAATTATTGAAGATCTGTTGAGTCTTTCGCGTTTGGAGGAGGACAGCGAGAAGCGCAGGCTCTCGTTTGAAAGCACAGCGTTGAGGCCTACGCTGGCGTCAGCGATTGAGCTGTCGCGGGTGAAAGCGGACCAGAAGCACATTGCCGTTGAGTTGTTGTGCGGGGCGACGCTGGCGGCAAGGATCAATGTGGCCTTGATTGAGCAGGCGGTGTTGAATCTGATTGACAACGCGATCAAGTACAGCCAGGACAAGAGCACAATACAGGTCAGTGCCCAGGCGACGGCGGACGAGGTAGTGATTAAGGTGTCCGACCAGGGTTGCGGAATTGGGTCGGAGCATTTTGAGCGTATTTTCGAACGATTCTATGTGGTGGACAAGGGACGCAGTCGCAAGCTGGGTGGCACCGGGCTGGGCTTGTCGATCGTCAAACACATCGCGCAGGTGCACGGGGGGCGTGTGGATGTGGCGAGTGTCAAGGGGAAGGGCACTACGTTTGAGATTCACTTGCCGTCGGGCGTACAGACGGCAGAGTAATGGCAGGCGGCTGTCGTAAGCGATGATGGGGGCAAGGGGGGCATGTTTCGATTCTGCTATTTCGCCAAGACACATGGGGGGTGTATCTCTTGTTCAGAAATTCATTCCTAACACAAATATAATGGTGTTCTCATTGTAGCCTAATCTTTACCACATAATCTCCATATAGAATTGAGCCCAGGGATTGGCCTTGGGCAGATGGGTTTTATGCTTGTTAAGGAGAGGTGCACAATGAGAACATGGAGAGTCTTTGTGGCGGCGGTGTTTGTGTGTATGGCTCAGGCGTCGCTTGTGGCGGCGGACGAGGTGGCCCAGCTGAAGGAGCAGTTGACCGAGCAATCTAAATTGTTGGGGCAAATGCAGGAGAAGCTGGAGCAGATGGAGGCTGATCAGGCCAAGCAGAAGAGCCTGGCGGCAGCGCAAGTTGCGCCAGTGTCTGAGGGCACGGATGAGTTGGTTCTGCCGGAGGGTCTCAAGTGGATTGAGAATATCACCTGGGGCGGCGATCTTCGCTACCGGCATGAAAGCATCGATGATGACACGAAGAGCACAGACCGAGACCGACATCGCATTCGGGCACGTCTGAAGATGAAGGCAAAGGTCAACGACGAATGGGATGCCATTTTCAGGCTGGCATCGGGCAGCAGCGACTCGCCGACGTCGACGAACCAGACACTGGGCGATTCGGCGAGTGATTCGTTCAGCAGCAAGGAAATCTGGCTGGACTGGGCCTATGCCGATTATCACCCGGCCTGCATAGAGGGCTTGAACGTTCTGCTGGGCAAGATGGGCAACCCGTTTTACCGGGTGGGAAAGAACCAGATGATCTTTGATGGCGATTTGAGTCCGGAGGGTGCTGCGGCCACTTACGAGTGGGACCTGAGCGAGTCGACGAGCGTCGAGTTGGCTGGCGGTTCATACTGGGTGCGTGAGCGAAGCACGGATGCGGACACGAGCATTTTCGGCGCCCAGGGGTTGGTGAAGCACACGTTTTCCGACAGTCACGTGCTTGGCGGTGTGAGTTACTACGATTTTGGCAACATTGAAGGGCAGAGTCTCAGTGGCGTCAGCGCCA
>CAYNXW010000309.1:0-3680 GCA_964401265.1 uncultured Pirellulales bacterium
CTCTGCATATCCCGCAACACGCTTGTCCGCCCGCCTGCCACTTTGATCTGACGATCCGGCAGCACAAATCGCAACATCGCCACGCTAGCCAACGCCTCCAGCGGACGCAACGCCGGCTGCTCCCCCAAAGGCGTCCCCTTCACCGCATGCAAAAAATTCACCGGAACCGAATCCACCCCCAGCTCCCGCAATTCAAACGCCAAAGACACGCGATCCTCTAACCCCTCCCCCATACCCAGAATCCCCCCACAGCACACCTGCATCCCCGCTGCCTGTGCCGCACGCACCGTCGCCAGACGCTGCTCGTAACTGTGCGTTGTCACCACACGCCCAAAGAACTCTCGCGACGTCTCCAAATTATGGTTATACCGCCGCACCCCCATGGAATAAAGCCGCCGTGCCTGCTCCTCCGTCAAACACCCCAGACACCCACAGCACCCAGGCTGACCCGACTCCGCCAATTTCTCAAACACCGGCCTGAGCCGCTCGATCTCCTCGTCGGTCACCACCCCCCCGCTCGTCACAATCCCGAACGAATCCACCCCTGCTGCCCCTGCCCGTACCGCCGCCTCGAGCAAGGCCTCTACCCCGCTCACCTGGGGCTCTACCCCCGTGCAATAACGCGACGATTGCGCACAGAACGCACAGTCCTCACCGCACAACGCCGTACGCGCTGACGCAATACCGCACAAGTGAACCCGCTCCCCCATGAACGCGCACCGAATCCGATTGGCCCAATGAAAAAGGTCGTACCGTTCAAGCCCCTCCATCTGCAACAGATACAGTGCCTCCCCAGGCGTGATCGCACCACCTGCCAGTACCCTTCTTGCCAGCTCACCGACCCGAGATGACATCCGCTGCTCACTCAATACCGACGACCTCTGGGCCGACGCCCGCGTCCCCGCGACGGCCTCGTCGCCTCGTTAGGCCGGACCTGCCCCTCTTGCCCCGGAGCCAACCCCTCGTCCATTCCCTGCTGAGAAAAAAGATCCGCCAGGTTCAACGTCGATAACGGCACAATATTCCCACGACGCTCCACCCCATAAAGAAAAAGCTGACCCAGGTTCATATCACCCACCCACAGCACGTCCGTGTTCGAATCGTATTTGCCCGTCATCAACACGTACCGGCCCTTCTCGACCACCGTCGCACCCTCGGCCGACTCCACGCCCCAGAACATCTCAAACGCCAGCACTGTCGCCAGCGTCAACGCCGTAAACAACAGAAAACCAATGACTGCATTTCTCGAAATCATCGCTCTTTCCTCGTATGCCCCACCGCCGACTCGATTCCGTGTTTCTTTCACCGCTTGTCCCACGCCGCTCGCTCTTACGCACCCCAACGCCTTATGGCGCTGCCCCCGCACCCGGCGCTCCCGGTGCAGCTCCCGGCCCAGGTTGCGGACCAAACATCGAAGGCGGCCGTACCGTTGGTATTTCCACTATGGTCCCCGGCACGAAACCCTGATTACGGTCAAAGTACACGTTCGTCAGTTCCCCCGTACCCAACTTCACCACCCACAGCGTGTCTTGATCCGACCGTATCGCCCCCGGAATCATCATGTACCCACTGCCACGCAACGCACCGCTCACCTGAGCACGCGCCGCGGGCGGACTCACCTGCGTCAACACCAACGCCGTTGCCAATATCACATTCACCACCAGCAGCACAACGATCGTCCTGTCTCTCAGACCAGACATAAGCTATCCTCCCGCAACAAAACATCACTTCGCCCGCACCGCCACAACTCACGCTGCCCCCTGCCCCCCAGGAGTCTGTCACCCCGACTCACTCAAGATGGTATCGCTTGGCGCTCTTGAAACCTACCGCCACGATGCCCGCCGAAAGTAACACACCTACCAGCCAGGGCGCTCCCGCCCACCCCTTACGCTCCGGACCGGACGCCGCAGGAGTCCCACGACGCGACGGACGCTGTGCCGACGCCGTATCACTGCCCCAAATGCACAAAAGCCCCACCGCCAGTACCAACGCCGCCAACAACTTGCTGCGAATCATCATGCCACCTTCTCGCTAGGCCTTACAAAACCCTATCTTCCAAACCCGCCTTATTATACCGCCCCGCCGCCCTCGTGCAAGTCACTTGAAACCCTTTTGCTCGCCCTGAGGTTGCCTTCTCACCCAAAGGCCGCTAATATTGGTCTCCGAGGCCGACCAGGACCCTCTCGCCCACGGATAAAGGCTCTGCCATGAACCAGCAAACGCCACGCCAACCCCAATCAGGCCCCCAGCGACCTGCCCCCGACTTCTCACAAGGCCTCGACTGGCTCAACACCTCGGCCCCCCTCAAGCTCGCCCACGTCGCCGGCAAAATCATCCTCCTCAACTTCTGGACTTCCTGCTCGGTCAAAGGCCACCACGTCTTGGCCCAACTCCAAACCCTTCAGACCGACTTCCCCTCCGAACTGCTCCTCATCGGCATTCACTCCCCCAAGTATCCTGCCCAACAACGCAGCACCCACCTCCTCAGCACCCTCCTGCGATATAACATCACCTACCCTGTCCTTAATGACCGCGACTTGGTCATGTGCAGCCGCTACGGCGTCCGTACCTGGCCTACCCTTGTCCTCATCGACCCCCACAACCACGTCGTCGGCTCCACCACCGGCAACGATGCTCTACCCACCCTTCGCCAGGCCATCCAGCAGCTCATCAAAAAATTCGACCCCCTCAACCGAATCAACCGCAACCCCGTCTCCCTCCACCTCAAACCTCCCCCCAAAACCAACAGCACCCTTGCCTTCCCCACGGGCCTGCATACCCACCACCACGCCAACCTGCTCTTCATCGCCGACTCAGGCCATCACCGCATCCTCGCCGCCCAGCCCGACACCGGCCACATCACCTGCATCTTCGGCGACGGACAACCCGGCCTCCGCGACGGCCCCGCCGCCCACGCCCGCTTCAACAACCCCCAAGGCCTCGCCCTCGACGAAGACGCCCTCTATATCGCCGATACCGCCAACCACGCCATTCGCCGCCTTGACCTACGCTCTCACTCTGTCGAAACCTTGGCCGGCACAGGGGCCCTCGCTCAAAACTATCCCGCTGCCGGTGCCGCACACAAAACTCCTCTTAGATCCCCTGTCGATCTCACCCTCGTCGACGACCTGCTCTACATCGCCATGACCGGAATGAACCAAATTTGGGTCCTCGACCTCCATACAGAAGAAATCTGGCCCTTCGCCGGCTCCGGCAACGAAGGCGATGCCAACGGCCCCCTCCAAACCGCCGACCTCGCCCAGCCCTGCGGCATTACCGCCGATCACCGCCGACTCTTCCTCGCCGACACCGAAGCCAACGCCATCCGCTCTGCCGACCTCAACCCCGGCGGGCGCACCCATACCCTCGTCGGCGCGGGCCCCAAAAACTTCGGCCACCGCGACGGCCACGGCCGCCACGCCCGCCTCCAACACCCCCGTGCCATCACCCTCTATCAAAACCTGCTCTACGTCGCCGATACCTACAACCACACCATCAAACGCGTCACGCCAAGCAACCGCGACATCGACACCTGCCTCGGCGACGCCTCCCCAGGCCTCATCGACGGCCCCGCCGCCCAGGCCCGCTTCAACGAACCCGCAGGCCTCGCCGCTGCCCACAACACCCTCTACATCGCCGACACCAACAACCACGCCATCCGCACCGCCGACCTCCAATCC
>CAYNXW010000310.1:0-3672 GCA_964401265.1 uncultured Pirellulales bacterium
CCAGGTAAGAAACGGAGCATAGCCTCGGTTGTGAAGCTGCAGGGTCCCAAGAGGGCAGCGGGCAAGAGTTGGCACCTTGGCGAGCACAATGCAGAAGAGCACGCTGAAGCGTGAACTCTTACGGAAGAAGGCGGCTGGTAGAATCCCTTGATTTGACAGCGGGGGGTGGGGTGTGGAGGCCCCCCGGTTTACACCGGGGTCTTCAAGAGGTGGGGCGTTGCGGGTTTGAGGGATGGAGATGGCGAGATTGTAGTTTTATAAAGGCGTTATGGACAGCGTAGCGCTGGCGGGCGTGGGCACGCGCTTTGGGAGCAGCGTGCCCACGGCCCACTTTCAGCGTCTTTTGTCCAGGCGTTTGAGTTGGTAGCCTGGGCTAGTTGCCGGTCGCCACTTCGGAACAGGTGTTTCCGCCACCATCGGCACAGGCGGAGGTAATCTGGATGACTTTGCCGTTGGCGTCTTTTTTGCGGGACTTGGTGGCGATACACCACTGGTACTGGGGCGTCAGTGTAGTGCAATCGCACATAGCTTGATCCTGCCATGGTCCGCCGCCGGAGAACACGATTCGAACACAGCGGAGGCCGCACTTGCTAGTTGTCTCCAGGGAGGCGGGCAGTTCGTAGGCGGAGGGGTAGACGTCGATAATCTCGCCGTCGCGGTCGACGGTGATGGGTGGGGACTCTCCGACCGTCAGGGGAGGCAGCGAGTCGATGGCGCTGAGCAGGTCGGCACCGCTGGAGACGGGCACGCCGCGGTAGACGAGGACCTGGTCGCCTGCTTCGAGTACGCCGACGTTGTAGTCCTCGTACATGTATAGGACGGTGGCTGGGTTGGAGGAGAGGCCGTTGAAGGCATAGCCGAGTCCAATGATGGTGTCGCCGGGCATGAAACAGCCGGCCTGGTCGGGGTTGGAACACTGTAGGAAATCAGTGGCCATGATGGAGAGATCGACCAGATTGACGGTGCAGTCGTGGTTGACGTCGCCGGCGAAGTAGCCCCAGTCGCCGCAGGCGGGGGGATCACCGGCCACGACGCTGGTGGGGACGCGTCGGCTGACCCTGTTGCCGTCCTGGGTGAGGTAGGCGTATCCGGGTTCGACGTAAGGTTGTTTGGCGTTGACGACCCAGCCGAAGGTGCCGCCACCGGCGGTGATTTCGTTGCCAGGGTTGGCCTGGTAGCTGTAGCGGCCGACGTACCAGGGTCCGACGGTCCAGTTGGAGGGGGGGATGACCTCGATATAGCCGGGATAGACGTGGGGGCCTTCGATGTCGAGGTCGCTGACGTAGCTGATGGCGGGGTCCCACTCCAGGATGTTGAGTTGCCATTCGTGCTGATAGGGATAGTCGCCGCCGATATTGGTATAGCCGATGTAGTTAAACTCGAACTCGAACTGACGGGCAAAGTCGTGGCCAGGCACGACGCCCTGGACGACGTGTACGACGCGGCCGGGGTCGCCCATGAACATGCCGACGTCGTAGCCGGCGAGTTGGGGCATAGAGGGCAAGTCGCCAACGGGGACGGTGTCGATGAAGGTGGCGGGGTACTGGGTTCCGGAGATGCCTTGGAAGTATCCGGGGCCAGTGGGGAGGATTTCGGGGACGCCGGGGTCAAAGCCTTCCAAGGGGGGCACGGCATCGGGAGGGCCGCCGGGGTCGAGGTCCTTGGCCCAGATTTCGGTGAAGAGCAGGTCGTCGGTGTCGGGGTTCCAGGGGTGGTTTTCGGCGGACTCGAACTGGAGATAGGAGGCGGCAAAGACCGCCACGGGGAGGGTGACGTCGACTTCCTGGCCTCCTTGCTCTTCGATGATGTACTCTCGTCCCCACGGGTCGATGAGTCCGACCTCGGCGGTGGTGGGAATGACTATGACGCCCGGGACCGACTGGATCCCCTTGAAGTTGGGATAGGGTCCGTACTTGTGCTCTTCGGCCTGTGCTTTGGAGACGAGCAGCAGGCAGATAGCCAGACAGATTGCAACACACCATTTTCTGTACATAGTTTGTACCTCCTGGTTAGGTTTTAATGTTGAGGACTTAGCGGCCGGTGGCCTATGCCATCGCCTGGGACACGACTGATAGACTTTTTTTGTGTAATGTCACGTGTTTGAGCAACGGACAGATTCGGCCGTGCGTGCAGAAGCAGTACTCGCCTCCAATTTTTCGTGGTGGGCCTCGCTTGAGATAGCACAGATGCTCTCGCCGATGTCAGTTGGGCGCGAAAGATTCTCGTCCGCCCGATAACTCAACAATTGAAGTATACCCGGAAACGTTTTTCAAGTCAAGGTTTACGGGGGTGGCGAGGGGTGTTGGGCTGGGGGGATAGACTAAAGTTTAGTTGATCCTATCATGAGCGGATGGTGTTTCGGGGTGGTGTTTCGGTGTGTGAGGGGCAGGTCGAGGGGGTGGTTGAATTGGCGGGGCAGCGGGGTATAGTAGGGTGGTGTTGGGCGGACCGAACGGGCAGGGGGCAGGAGCGAGCTATGTTGGGTAAGCGGGCGAGCGGGCTATTGCTGCATGTGACGTCGTTGCCGGGGGGGTATGGAATCGGGGACTTGGGGCCTGGGGGGTATCGTTTTGTGGAGGCGCTGGTCAAGGCGAAGCAATCGTACTGGCAGGTGTTGCCGGTGAATCCGCCTTTGGGTGATTACTGGTCGCCTTATCGGTGCGAGTCGGCGTATGCGGGCAACAGGTTGTTGATCAGTCCGGAGGGGATGTATCGGGCGGGGCTGCTGAGGCGGGGGGATTTGGAGGGGCAGGTGGGCGGTCGTGCGGATCGGGTGGATTTTGGACGGGCGGCGGTGGTCAAGGGGCGGTTGTTGGCGCGGGCGTGGGAGCGGTTTGGCGGAGCGGACGCGGGGCGGATGGGTCGCGAGCGGGCGGATTACGAGCGTTTTTGCGAGGAGGAGAAAGACTGGGTAGAGGATTACGGGGTGTTTGCGGCGTTGCGGGAGCACTTTGGGGGGCGGTCGTGGCAGCAGTGGCCTGTGGCGTTGCGGGATCGGCGGGCGGCGGGGTTGCGGTCGCTGTCGGAGGGGATACGGGAGCGGGCGGAGCAGGCGCGGTTTGAGCAGTGGGTGTTTTACCGGCAGTGGTGGGCGTTGAAGCGGTATGCGAACGAGCGGGGGGTGCATATTGTCGGGGATGTGCCGATTTATGTGGCGAAGGAGAGTGCGGAGGTGTGGTTGCGGCCCGAGGTGTTTCAGTTGGATCGGGCGAAGCGGCCTACGATGGTGGCGGGGGTGCCGCCGGACTATTTCAGCAAGACGGGGCAGTTGTGGGGCAATCCGCTGTACGACTGGTCGGCTTTGCGGAAGACGGGGTATGGGTGGTGGCTGGGGCGGTTGGGGCATAATTTCGGGATGTTTGATGTGGTGCGGGTGGATCATTTTCGCGGGTTTTTGGGGTATTGGGCGGTGCCGGCGCGGGCGCGGACGGCGGCGAAGGGGCGTTGGGTAGAGGGGCCGGGTGAAGATTTTTTGCGGGCGGCGTTGGGGCGGTTTGGGCAGTTGCCGATCATTGTTGAGGATTTGGGTGTGATTACGCCTGATGTGCGGGAGGTGATCTTGCGGCATGGGCTGGCGGGGATGAAGGTGCTGCAGTTCGCGTTCGACGGGTCGGGGGGGCGTAATGTGTATTGTCCGCACCATCATACGCGGGAGGGGGTGGTGTATACGGG
>CAYNXW010000311.1:0-3669 GCA_964401265.1 uncultured Pirellulales bacterium
GTTGGGCCCATAGAGGACTTACACCTCCAAGCAGGTGTGCCCTGCCGGGCACACACAGAAAAGGCCTGCCCTATTAGGACAGGCCTTTTGCTGATGGATCGCCTCCACCGCAATGCCGTTTGAAAGGCCTTTTAAAGAACCCAGTATTTCAAGGTGGGCAGCCTTTGCTCAGTCCCTGCTATCCTGACTGACAGGCCCAGCAGGAGACCAAGATCCAGCTTCCCGAAACATGGGTATCGGTTCTTCAAAATTAACCGATCATAACGTGCATGGCAGAGGCCAAATCACACTCGAACAATATTACTTATACCAAACCTATCATCGGAAATCAAGCGCGATTTTCTTGAACCGTTCACCAACAAAAATACTACCCAAAAAGCCCGTACAAAGACCTTGACAACACACACGCCTAACCCCGCAACGTCGCCCCCAGCTTCTCCTTGAGCACCGCCAACAAACGTTCCTGCTCAGCGTCCACCTCCTCGTGCGTGAGCGTCTGGTCCTCACGCCGAAAATCCAACGACAACGTCAGACTCTTCTTGCCCGAAGCCACTCCCTTGCCACGATAAATCCCGACAAAACGTGTCGCCTGCAAATACGCCGCCCCCGCCCCGTTAATTACATCCACCACCTCCTGCCACGACGCCGACTCCCCGATCACCAGCGACAAGTCCCGCCTAACCCCAGGATACCGGCTCAAGGGCACAATCCCCACCTCGCCCGGCTCCAACTGATTCAACTGACCGAAGTCCAGTTCCGCCAAAGAAACAACATCTGACAGATCGAATAATTCCACAACACGCTCGCTCGCCCGACCCATCACCCCCACCGCCACGCCGTCCACCAGAATCCGCGCCCCCGTACCCGACGCCGCCCAACTCACCGCCGCCCCCTCGCAAGACACCTGCGCCTTGCGGTTCAACGACGTCGCCACCGCCTCCACCACCCCACGCAACTCCCAAAAATCCCCGTCACTGCACAACGCCAGACTGATCCGCTCCTGCGGCACCGCCCCCGCGCCCCCAGACGCATGAACCGCCGCCAATTCATACAAATCGCAACGCCCGTTGCCCACGTCCTGGTTCCGCTTACGCACACCCAGCAGCGATGCCAGCAAACTCGGACGCAACGCGTTGTTCGACCGACGCGACATGTCCTGCACCCGCACCGGCTCAAACCCCTCCCCCATCAACGCCTCCCAATGCCGATCCTCCACAAAACTCACGTTCACCGTCTCATAAAAACCGCAACCGCTCAACGCCCCCGTCGCCCGCCCCACGCTCTGCTGATAACGATCCTGCGTCACCACGCGAATCGCAATCTCCTTCCGCACCGGCACCTTGTCGTAGCCGTGTACCCGAATCACCTCCTCGATCAAATCCACCTCTCGCGTCACGTCACCACGCCACGACGGCACCGTGCACACCACCGCCTCCTCCCCGTCGTACACCGGCTCAAAACCCAACCGCCCCAGAATACCCACCACCTCCTCCAGAGCAATCTCGATCCCCACCAGCGACCGCAGACGCGACAGCCGCATCCGCACCCGACACGCATCAACCTTCTTCGGAAAACTGTCCACCACTCCCGATATCACCTGACCGCCCGCCAGCTCCGCCAGCAGCGACGCCGCACGCCGCGACGCCCACTCCGCCATCTCCACATCCACATCTCGCTCAAAACGGAACGACGACTCACTACTCACCCCCAGCGAACGCGACGTGCTCCGAATCGACAACGGATCAAAATGAGCACTCTCCAGCAGCACCGCCTCGGTCCCGTCCCCCACCTCGCTCGAGAGCCCTCCCATGATCCCCGCCAGCGCCACCGCTGATCGACCGTCCGCAATCACCAGCATCGACTCATCCAAATCCACCGTGCTGTGGTCAATCGTCACCATACGCTCGCCCGCCTTGGCCCGACGCACCACAATCCGACCCTCCGCCAGACGCGCAAAATCAAACGCGTGCAACGGCTGGCCCACCTCCATCAAAATATAATTCGTAATGTCCACCACATTGTTGATCCCCCGCAGCCCCACCGTCTCCAGCCGCTCCACCATCCATGACGGACTGGGCCCCACCTTCACACCCTCCACCAGACGCGCCGTATACCGCCCGCACAAATCCGACGCCTCGTTCGTCACCGACGTCCGCTCCGACACCGACGCTCCCCCCTCCGAAAAATCAACCGAAGGCATCCTGAAAGCAGCCCCCGTCGCCGCCGCCACCTCCCGCGCCACCCCGATATGCCCCAGACAGTCCGACCGGTTCGACGTCACCTCCACGTCCAGCATCCAGTCCGAGCCCACCTGACGCACTTCCTCCACCGGAAAGCCCACCCCCGTCAACAGCTCCTCCAACGCCTCGACCGCCCCCTCATAATCCACATACTCCCGCAGCCATGCCAACGAAATCTTCATCGCCTCTGCCTTCTCCGCTTTTGGGTTCCTGCCACAACAGCCTGACGCCAACCCCCAGCCTGCCATTGGAAGCCGCACCAGCAAACCTCCGTCCGCCTCGCCGGCCCCTCAAGCCTGCCATCCTAGCCCCACCCATACCCCCTGTCAACCACACCACACCGCCTCGCGGCCATCGCCCGCGCCCTGCCCGACTCATCAACTCCATGCCGCCACCATCTCGCCCACCCCACAAATCCCCCCCGACCCGCGACACCTCAATTTCGCATTTTGAACTCCACCCTCCGCACACCCTTGCTCCCTCCATTGACCCCACCGACCTGCCCCCTTATAATGCCCAAACGCGGCCCACGACGCCCCCAACACACCGGGCGACGCCCCGCTCACCATACAAACTGGCCCCTGAAACGACCCGGAGAACAACCTGTGCCCCAATCGCTCTGTGAAAAATGTGCCGGCCTCTGCTGCCGATACCTCGCCCTGCCCATCGAAACGCCCACCACCAAGGCCGATTTTGACGACGTCCGGTGGTACCTCGCACACGAGGGCATCAGCGTCTTCGTCGAAGAAGGCGACTGGTACATCAACATCGCCAGCCGATGCAAGCACCTCGACAAAGACAACCGCTGCGATATCTACGAAAACCGCCCACGCATCTGCCGAGGCTACACCGAAGACAACTGCGACTACCACAGCGGCGACTACGGCTACGACCTCCACTTCGCCTCACTCGAAGAACTCGACGAATACATCGAACAAAAAAAATACAAAAAGAAAAAATAGGCCCGAACCTCCCCATGGGCCTCCTGAAAACACCCCCACCTGAAAACCCGGTGACATCATGGCAAAAATCCCCCCCGTCAAAGGCACCCGCGACTTCTACCCCAACGAAATGGCCGTCCGCAACTGGATCACAGACGGCTGGCGCAACGCCTCCCTACGCAACGCCTTCGTCGAGTACGACGGGCCCATCTTCGAACACCTCAAACTCTTCACCGAAAAAAGCGGCCAGGAAATCGCCTCCGAACTCTTCTCCCTCACCGACCGAGGCGGCCGAGACCTCGCCATCCGACCCGAAATGACCCCCACACTCGCACGCATGGTCAACCAGAAAATCAACGCCCTGCCCCGACCCATCAAATGGTTCTCCATGCCCCGCTGCTGCCGTGCCGAACGACCCCAGAAAGGCCGCCTACGCGAATTCTTCCAGTGGAACATCGACATCATCGGCGAAGATTCCGTCCTGGCCG
>CAYNXW010000312.1:0-3655 GCA_964401265.1 uncultured Pirellulales bacterium
AGGTGTTGTCCGGGAGACAAAGCCTTCCCCGCCGCGAAAATTGGGACAGTCCCCCGTGAACGGTTACTCCGAGCGGCCGAAGGGGACAGTCCCAATCCTGTTCGGCCCGATTGTTGCACGGGTGGGTTGCGTGGGCAAGTCGGGCGGGGTTGAGGCGGAGGTCTTCGGCGGAGGCGGCGGGGCGGGGGAAGGTGAGGGGGGGCGCGGAGCGGGCACCGCGCAGCAGCGAACGCCGCTGCGTCGGCCGGGACGCAGTGGTCTTACGGACGGTGCGGCTGGAGTTTTTCGATATGGGCAAACAGCTCCTCTTCGTCGGCCCAGCCGGCGAAGTAAAGGCAGATCATCTCGTAGGTCCGCAAGGTCGGCTTGCAGCCGGTGTGCAGGCTGATCAGCATGCAGGCGATGATCGCCATGTAGACCTGGATTTCGATCCCCTTCTGCTGCGTGCTCAGCAGGTGACGGCAGCCGAGCACGTGCTTGAAGAAGCGGAAGAACACTTCGATCGTCCAGCGGTATTGGAAGGTCAGGCCGACCACCCACGCCGGCGCGTCGAGCCGATTGGTGGCCAGGCGGAGAAACCCATCGGAGCCCGGCCCGGCGTTGCCGCCGCGTTTGACGTGCGGGGTCATCTTGATGGTGACGATCCGCAGGGGGTGATCGGGCAGCGACTCCGCTTTCGAGGTGCCTGTAAATCGCACGACCTCGTCGCGGACGACCCCGGCCTCGAGGTCTTCTTCGCTGAGCGGCCGCGACTCGATCACTTCGTAGGCGCTGTTGTCGCGCACCCGGCAGACGTAGCTGCTGCCGGCGGCGACAATGTCGTTGAACAGGGCGAACTTGGCGTAGCCGCGGTCCATGACGTAGAGCCGGTCGGGCTCGATGCTGCGGCCCATCACGGCCCGTTCGTCGTCCTCGCCGCGGGGCGTGCCGCCGGTGACGTCGATGCGGGTAGGCACGTGCCGCTCGACTTCGAAGTGCGCGTGCAGCCGCACCTTGTGTTCGTCGGTCGGCTCTTGCAGCATCGCTTGAGAAAGCCAGGGCAAGACCTTCAGCACCGACCCGTCGACCAAGGTGAGCGTTTGCCGCAGGTCTTTCAGCCGCGGGTCCTTAGCCAGGGGCTGGAGCTTGCCGCCGAGTTCCGCGATGACCTCTTGGAGCCGCTGGGGTTCGAAGACATCGACCGACTCGCTGAGCGACCCCAGCGACGCCCTGCCACAGCCGAGGCGGCGTTGGACCTTCTTCAACTCCCCGGCCTGCTGGATTCCCCGCAGCGAGCTGATGATGGGGTTGAAGAGGAACAGCAGGACGAACAGGCAGTACTCGTCGAAGTGCAGTTGGCGGTTGCCCGCCTTGTCGCGCTGGCAGCCGACTTCCTGGAGCGGTTCGAGCAGGGGCACGAGTTCATCGAAGAACTTCATCCCCTGGATGTCGCGCTCGCGCAGCTTGGGACGCTTCTTCCGTGCCATGCCGCCAAGTATCGCAAATTCCGACGGCGGGCGCAAGCCTATTTATTCTGCGTAGTTTAGCGATTTTGACAGCGCAAATGGTGTGCCGAACAGGATTGGGTCAGAACTATTTTTTAGTGCAATAAATAGTTCTGACCCCTGGTATGTGGTTCTCTTTAACAAGAAATCAATAGAACCATTCCAACTGTACCTTTGGGAAAGGTGTTTACCCTCTTTCCCAATACAGGAGAACAGTTGGAATGGCTAGGAAACGCAATTCTCGCAAATCTCGCAAGATCAGTCCAGCCGTACTGGGCAAGCCCAGGGGCGTGATCCAGGCCCGCGTGGAAAAAGTCGGCCCCGCGCACTTCGGCATCGTGGCCGTGGACTGCGCCAAGGCGCGGTCGAAATGGATGCTTTGTGATTTCTACGGGAAGGTGCTGATCTCGCCCACTGTCGTGGAACATCAGCGGACCGCTCTGGAACTGGCAACTCTGCAACTTCGCGAGGCGATCGAGCGGCACCGTTTGCAGGACCACGTGGTGGCGGTGGAGATGACCGGAACCTACCACCGGCCCGTGCAGCGCGCCTTTCGTAAGGCGGGAAGCGAAACGCGGCTGGTCCATCCTTTCGCCTCGCGTCATTACCGTCTGCCTGCCCACGCCGACAGCAAGACCGATGACCATGACCTGGAAGGGATCTTCCGCGCCGCGGTCAACGGCTTCGGACTCGTCGAGCCGGAGTGGGACGAGATCTACCGGCACTTGCAGGTGTTGGCCCGGCATCGACGCGATCTCGTCGAGAAGCGCGGCAAGCTGCAAAGCCAGATTCGCCACGCCCTGGAACGCTGCCTGCCAGGCTACGCGGCGTTGTTCCCCAACGACGCTCTGTGGACCCGGCCGGTGGCCATGGCCGTCGCCTGCCGCGCCGTCCGTCCCGAGGTCATTCGCGCGGCGGGAGTCTGCGGCGTGCGGCGTTGGGTGCAGGAAGACAAGCTGCAGGTCCAGTCCCGAACCCTGGAACGCCTGGTGGCATGGGCCGCCAATGCGGCGGCGGCCGATCCGCTCTGCGGTTACCTGGCGCGGGTCTGGCAAACGCTCTACGAAGACTGGCGGGCCAAGACCTGCCACATCCGGCGTCTGGAGCAGGATCTGGCCGGAATCCTCGTGAAAACCCCGTACGTGCTGTTGCTGTCGCATCCCGGCATCAACGTCGTCAGCGCCAGCGAGCTGGCCGGAGAAATGGGCCCCATCGAACACTACGCCCACGCCAAGGCGATCAGCGGCCGCGCGGGCTTGTTTCCGTCGCGTTATCAAAGCGACGAGGTCGACCGGGCCGACGGCCCTCTGGCACGCTTCCGCAACGCCCGCCTGCGTGCGGCTTGGATGCGCGTCGCCGACTGCCTGATCAAGTGCAATGCCCATTACCGCGGCAAGTCCGCGCTGTGGAAAGCCCGCGGCGTCGATCCCCGCGACATCCACTGCCGGGTGGCCAACCGCGCCACGCGGACCGTCTTCCAAATGGTCAGTGGCCGGCGGCTGTATCAGCATCCCAGCCGGCTGGATCGCCAATACGTGCTCGATAAGCTGCGGGTGTTTCATCAGGAACATGGCACGTCGCCCGTGGAGATTCTCCGCGATCTGCGCGAGGCGGCGGCGCAGATCCCCAAGTCCGAGCAGGCGGCGGAAGCCCGCCCCTTGCAGGAAGCCTGCCGTAAAGCGCGGCGCAGTCGCCGTCCGGGCCCTCAGGCGATCGGCGAAATTCTGCTGGTCGTCCTGGCACAGTGGGGGTTCGGTCAACTACAATCAGAAGCTGAGGCTCCAAGTCCCGACGCCAACGTGTCCGGCACGGGCACCCGATAACGCCGTTGACCCCATGGGCAGTGCCACGAGGTCCCAAGCCGCGTGTGCCAAGCCCGTTGAAAAGTATGGCGCTCTGTCGCGGGCTCGAACGCCGGATAAGGAAACGTGGGGCTCCTTGGAGCCTCGTATCTACCAGGTTGGCGAGAAGAGCCCCTTCCAACGACAGAGATAGCTCGTGTCAGACACCGGCGTCGAGACGAAGGCCTTTTCGAAAACCGCCCATCGCGGTCGCGCTAACGGTACGCGCCCCCTCTCAGTTCTGCCTTTTCCCTATGGAAGCTTTGGTCCTTCGGATTGTCTCTCACTGCGGAGGCGGTTGCAGGTCTTCGAGCGGGCCGATGGCCACGG
>CAYNXW010000313.1:0-3653 GCA_964401265.1 uncultured Pirellulales bacterium
CCCCCCTACGCTCGTAGCCGCCATACTGGCCCGTCCTTTCGATAGGGTCGCCGTGCGGTGCGCTAACTCTACTCCCAAGGTCGCCCCTTCACACAGAATGACCCAGAGCAGCACCCAACCCATTTTCTTCTTCCAGCTCATTTCCACTCATCCTCCGCCGAAGACACACAATCAGCCCCCTTTGAACTGCCGCTCACATATTGTACCGTATTCATGAAGGTAATGCAAGAATGGGCGATATGGCGAGCAGGGCAATCGCATCTAATTGCTTCAGCCCTCTTTACCTTCTTAATATCGCGGGTGCGACAAAAGAGATAGCTTCGCGGGGCTTCCGAGCAGCCTCGATTTTGGGCTGGAAATCGCGATTATTATTTAGATGCGATTGCCCTGATATGGCGAGGTTATGTAGTTGAAAGCAGGAACAAGAGGTGAAGGGGCCGCCTTCGGAAAATGGAAATGCTGGCCTTTGGGTACCATGTTCTTGTCGGTTCTAAATAAACAGATTCACATTCCCCCGTTCCGCCTCGTCCAGGTACATCGCCACGCCGCCCTCCTCCACCCCGTCAATCAGCTCCTCCCGCTGGATCCCCATCAGCTCCATGCTCATCGTGCACGCCACCAGCCTCACCCCCGCCTGCCGTGCCGACGCGATCAGCCCCTCCAACGGCTCCACGTTCTTCTGCCGCATTACCCCCTTGATCATCGCCGTGCCCATCCCGCCCATGTGCATCTGCGACAGCTTGAGCCTGCCCGCCCCGCGAGGCATCATCCAGGCGAACATTCGCTCCACCAGCGTCTTGCGCACCGCCACCCGCTCAGGCCGCCTCAGCATATTCAGGCCCCAGAACGTAAAGAACATCGTCACTTCGCTGCCCATCGCCGCCGCCCCGTTCGCAATGATAAACGACGCCATCGCCTTGTCGAAATCCCCACTGAACACCACAATACTCTTACGCTTGCCCCGCCCTGCCCCCTCGCTCAAAGGCTCTACCCTCGCCGCCGCCTTGGCCCCTCCCTTGACCACCACCGCTCGGTACGCCCCTGCCTCGCTGGCCAGACTCGCCAGCCGATGCCCCGTACTATGGCACCACCCCTGCACATCCGTCGCAAACCCCCCATCCGCCGCCAGCACCGCTACCGCCTCCCCCTCACCCACCCGCTCTATCGCCTCCTTCAGCTGCATGATTGGCCCCGGACACTGCAACCCCCGCGCGTCGATCTCCGCCGCCACCGCCGCCTCCTGCTCCTCACTGTCCGGCTGACCCACGCACGCCCCGCACACTCCCTGCTCACCAGCGTCCTCTCGCATCTCCACCGTCATCGACATCTCCTCAGGCCGCATCCCCATCGCCGCCTTATACGTCTTGTAACCCCCCGTCAGATTCCGCACCTTGTAACCGTGTTGGCTCAACGTCCGTGCCGCCAGATAACCCCGCAGCCCCACCTGACAGAACACGAGCACCTCCTTCTCCTTCGACAGCTTCCCCAGCCGCTCCCGCAGCTCATCCACCGGTATGTGCACCGCCCCCGGTATCGTCCCCGCCTCCACCTCCGCCTCCGTCCGCACGTCCAGCAGCACCTGTCCCTCTTTCACCGCCGCCACATCCTCTACGTGACATATCCCCATATCCCCCGCCCGCACGTTGCTCGCCACAAACCCCGCGTAATTCACCGCGTCCTTGGCCGACCCGTAAGGCGGCGCGTAACACAACTCCAGCTCCGCCAGATCCTCCACCGTCATCCCCGCCCGCAACGCCGTCGCCAACACGTCGATCCGCTTGTCCACCCCGTCAGCCCCCACAGCCTGGGCCCCCAGCACCTTGCCCGTCGCCGGCTCGAACAACAACTTCACACTCAATGGCGACGCCCCCGGATAATACCCCGCGTGACTGGCCGGGTGCACATACACCTTCTCATAAGAGAGCCCCAACGCCTGGAGCTGCTTCTCGCTGAGCCCCGTCATCCCCACCGCCAAATCGAACACCTTGCAGATGGCCGTCCCCTGCGAACCGCGATACACGCTCGCCCGCCCGAAAATATTGTCCGCCGCAATCCGCCCCTGCCGATTCGCCGGCCCCGCCAAAGGCAACAACGCCGCCTCCCCGCTCACCACGTGCGTCACCTCCACCACGTCCCCCACCGCCCAGATGTGCTCGTCGCTCGTCCGCATCTGCTCGTCCACCGCCAGCCCGCCCAACGCCCCGATCGCCAAGCCCGCCTGCCGTGCCAGGCCCACCTCAGGCCGTACCCCCACCGCCAGAATAATCAGATCCGCCTCTGCTTCCTCACCCGTGCTTAGCCGTGCCCGCAGCTTAGCTCCCTCCCGTCGAATCCCCGTCACACTCGTCCCCAGGCGCAAGTCCACCCCATGCAGCGATAACTGCTGATGAATCGGAGCCACCATCTCCGCATCCGCCGCCACGAACACCTGATCCGCCAGCTCCACCAGCGTCGTCGCCAGAGACCGCTCCCGCAACGCCTCCGCCATCTCCAGCCCGATATACCCCCCGCCCACCACCAGCGCACTGGCCGCTCCCGCCGCCTCCGCCGCCGCCTTGATCCGGTCCATGTCCTCCAGATTCCGCAACGTATAGACCCCCTCCTGGTCCGCCCCCTCAAGCCCCGGCCGCACCGGATCCGCCCCGGGACTGAGCACCAGTGCGTCATACTCCTGCCGAAATACCTGCCCCGTCTCCAGGTCCTTCACCTCCACCGCCCGCGCCTCCCGGTCAATCGCCACCACCTCGCAACGCGTCCGCACCTCAATGCGGTGCCGTTGCCCCATCGCCTCAGCCGTCTGCACCAGAAGCCGCTCCCGCTCCTTTATCACTCCGCCGATGTGATAAGGCATCCCGCAATTGGCGAACGAGATATTCTCGCCCCGCTCGAACATCGTTATCCGGGCCGCCTCGCTCAACCGCCGCGCCCGCGCCGCACACGACGCCCCGCCCGCCACGCCGCCCACAATCACTATCCGTTTACCGTCACTCATATGTCCATCCTGCTATTCCCCCAACCCGACAAGCCGATACAACGTGTACACAATAAATGTCTTGCGCCTTTTCAGTCGCTTCATCTTGGACTGCTGCCGTCTGATTCCTCACGTTCGACGTCCGACGGCTCACTCTTAATGCCGCCGCAGCCCTTGCGAATGCAGTTCAAGAACATGGGCAGCCGCTCGCTCGCCAGCGCGTAGTAAATCGTCCGCCCTTGCCGCTGGGCCGACAAGAGCCCCCGCCCCTGCAACAGACGCAAATGCTCGCTCATCTGGTGCGGGGGCAGCTCGCACAACTCCGCCAGCTCATGCACCGCGTAACGGCCCTGCATCAAGATGTCCACCACCCGCAGCCGCACCGGGTGGGCCATCACCCGCATGCACTCAGCCGCTTCCGCCAGCCGCTCCAGGGGCATCAACTCCAGTTCCGTCGTCTGTTTCGTTTGTTTGCTCATGATTTACTCATTATACATCGTAACCTGTCGATCTGTCAACCTGTTTTTCGCCATTTTCACTCCTTCTGTATTGGGCATTTCTCCTCCCTGGCCGCATCTGCCCTCTGCCCCTCGGGCGCGATGTTGTCCTCGAACCGTTCGAGATATTGGTGTTAAGATGGGTAATCTGGGCAGACCCCGGGTGTGCGCACTCCTGGAAACCA
>CAYNXW010000314.1:0-3640 GCA_964401265.1 uncultured Pirellulales bacterium
ATACTGATATAATACCACTGTTGCCGAGACCATGGTGGCAGCTATTATGGATATAAGGCATGCAAGTATATCCTTTAGTTTCCTTATAACATTGAATATCAGGAAAAAAAATAGAAAACCTATAAAATAATTATAAAAAAACCTCAGTGTCCACACCATTGAATTTGATGATCTGACCCCGTCCAGGTTTATATCAAGGTTGTGATATTCTCCGGTAATAAATGGGATAAAATTAGAATAGCGGTAAATAGTGACCGCGCAGGATACTGCCAGGAGAATAGTAAATACCAGGATTATCTTCATCACTGTCCTGTCAAATATGAACTTCTCTTGTCCATTATCAGGATATTCTGCCAGGTACCTGTTTGAATGATTTACCAGAAAACCCAGAAAAAGCCCGAAAAACATAAAAACTACTATATATCTTGGTCTGCCCACCAGGAAATTGGCTGAAGAATTCAATAAAGGCAAAAGAAATACGAAAAGGTACAGGCCCCATTTAATGCGGTATACGGATATGATAAAAATTACCAGGATAAGCGAGTTTACAAAGTACATAAGTTCCTGGTTTGTGCCTACTATCAGCCTTAAATACAGGAAGAAAATTGAATAGAATGCCAAAAAGACAAAAATCTTTCTGGCAGCCAATCCAATAGGTACAGGTATGCCGGTTTCCTTCATCAATACCTCTGACTTCATGGTTTTACCATTTGCTCTTCCTGCCAGAAAAGGCCCAGAGAAAGCGAGATGAAGACTGAGATACACATCATGACAGTTGTAGCAGAAAAATAATTCTCTGTCAGGGATAGCGCAAATAAAGCTGCTATTATCCCAAGTCCCGCCAAAAATATCTTTTTGGAGAAGTCATTCTTTGTCAGATTATATGCCCTCAGGATCTTTAAATAGCAAAGCACCCAGAAAAGAAGCAGCAGCCCCAGGCCCAGAGCTCCTGTCTCTGCCAAAAAATGAAAATATGAGTTATGGGCATGTCCGGAGCTGAAATCAAATTTTGGTTCAATAAAAAAAGCGGCGATCTGGTCCAGCCCGGTCAGTCTTATATTCTCATACCCGGCATCATTATAACGGCCAAATCCAATACCGAATAATGGACTCTGCTGGAATAGATACCAGGCCTTATCCCACAATCTCAGCCTAACCCCTGCAGTACCTCCGGAAAGGTCAAAAAAATCAGGTATCTTTGAATATATACCGGAAAAATATACCGCCGGGATAGCTGTTACTGTCACGGCTGCGACAGCTATGCCGAATTTTTTCCAGGATCTGAAGAAAAACCATAATATTATAGCCGCTCCTGCAGCAAACCCTATATAGCTTCCCCTGCTTTTAGTTAAGAACAGTCCGGTCATTGAGAGTAAGAAGATTAACAGATACAGGTACTTTACCTTTCTTTTTTCTTTAAGGAAAAAAGAAAGCAATATCAAACATACTACTGCATATACAGACCCGGTAGCATTATGAGCATTATTAAGGGCATTGAACATAAGTCCCCTGTCTCTTTCCAATTCAAACATCGACAGCACGGGGTTGTCTGTCATAAATCCGTATATAGCGATAATTGAGAATATGGAAAACACTGAGAATAGGATCATCGTATATATTCTGGTGACTTTTTCATAATCAAGGAAATTGATTGCCAGTACGAAAAAAGGCATATAGGCAAAAAAGAAGTTACCGTCATATCTCAAAAAGGAAAATGAGAAAAAATTTGAAAGAGTCTGCCCGGAAATGAAATAACTCAATATCAGATAGATATAAATAATTGAAAGCACTCCCAGTATCTCTGCATGGTAAGTAGTGACAGATCTCCTGATAAATATGAAGATCAGTCCCAGGAGAAATAATATCACAAATGATGCAATACCCAGGTAAGGGAACCTGTTTAAAAGAAGAAATAGCCCCGAGGAAGCGATCAAGAAATATATTATATTATTTATTATGCTGTTTTTCGCCGGATGGACCTTCTTCATAAGCTTTCCCGATGAAATCCTTTATTTTTTCTGTAAATATAGTTATATCAAATCTCAGCGAATTTGACCTGCATTTCTTTGGATCTATATCATTTTTTTCAAATAATCCTATGGCGCCCATCAATGACCCGGGTTCTGCATCATTATAGAAAAAACCGGTCTCGCCTTCAACAATGGTCTCCAGCGCCCCTCCGCCTCTAAAAGCTATCACAGGAGTTCCCGATGCCTGTGCTTCAATAGGTGTAAGCCCAAAATCTTCTTCTCCTGTAAATACCAGCGCCCTGGCTTTTCCATATAGATCAAGCAGCTCGGAATCCTCTACTCTTCCCTTGAAAACAATATTTGGACCGGAGATCTTTTTAAGATGCGCTTCATCTTCGCCTGAGCCGACAATAACAAGTTTTTTTGCCAGCCTGTTAAATGCATTTACGGCAACATCAACCCTTTTATACCCTTTTAATCTTGAGACTACAAGATAAAAATCATCTTTATCCTCATTATATTTATATTTTTTGATCTCTACCGGCGGATATATGACTACTGATTCCCGGTTGTATATCTTTTTTATCTTTGCCTTTATGTATTCCGATATTGTTATAAAGCAGTCGACTTCCCTGGAAGCTTTAATATCCATTTTCCGCATCGCCCCTATAACAGGCCTCATAAGCCCTCTTACGGCTGCGGGAATATGCTCCCGGTCAAGATACCTGGCTGAATCCCAGAGAAATCTTGCCGGAGTATAGCAATAGCTGACCAGGACTGTCCCCGGTCTTTTCCTGATGAAATTGGAAAAAGATGAGGAACTGGTAATTATCATATCATAGTCTTCAAGGTCGAACCTTCTAAAGGCTGCCGGATAAAGGAAAAAATATTTCCTGTAATGCCTGTTTATCCCGGGAATATTCTGCAGAAAACTTGTCTTGATATCTTTACCCGAAAAAAAATCAAAAGTACTGTGCGGAAAAAAAATAGAGGTATATAAAGGTGCTTCATTGAATATGCCGGTGAAAAAACCCACTACTCTCTCAGCACCGCCGTATTGATTTAAAAAATCATGGACAATCGCTATTTTCATAGAAAATACTAAATAAAAAGACAATCAGCTAATTCTAAAAATATTGCCATGATTATATATGAAATAAACCATTTATTCTACTTTATACCCCCGGGAACAACTACATTTGGTGTCCTATGAATCGATCATTAGAAAATCAATATTTTCATCCATCCACCTGGTCCTTTCAAAAAACCAGTTTTTTAGCTTTTCGATTTCTTCTTCATATGTACCTGGAATGGGAGGACAGCTCGGCCATACACCTTTTCCCAGCGTATCCCATTTTTTAAAGTTTCTTATCTGGGCATCATTTAAAATGCTGACATTCTGGTCGATGATAAAACCAATATTTTCATCACTCAATGAACTCTTCCTGTATGATTTCCACTTCCCTATAAATTCATCCAGGAAAAACTTATCCTGGAAAATCCTGTCTATCCATAATTTATCTTCATATCTCCATCCGCTAGTATTATTGGCCTGTGGTGTCGTCCCCTTCTTGCCTGCAGATAGATTAAAATCCCATATTGGCCCAACCATCAGCTTGCCATTCTTATCCTTGTGAAAATAAGTACTTGCCCAAAAAATACCCCTGTTT
>CAYNXW010000315.1:0-3638 GCA_964401265.1 uncultured Pirellulales bacterium
GTAACAAACTGGCCTTTCCGGCGTATGTTCTTTTCGGCAAGACGGAGAAGACGGTAGAGGCGGAGTATACGTCTCTGTCGGGTCACAAGACGGCGATATTGGTGGTGGGTCCGGCGGGTATCGACTTTGAGTATCCCTACGCGCGTGCGGACCTGTCGATGGCGACGTCATCGTTTATTGAACAGAACGTGGAATCGGTTGATTTTGTGGAGCAGGAGTCTATAGATCGTTTTCAGTATCAGCATTTTGACTGGTACGCCTTGCCCTTGCCGACGGTGGCGCACCAGTTGGGTGCGGACCGGTTGCTTTATATTGAGTTGATCCAG
This sequence comes from uncultured Pirellulales bacterium, assembly GCA_964401265.1. GTDB lineage: Bacteria > Planctomycetota > Phycisphaerae > Sedimentisphaerales > SM23-30 > CAYNXW01. The sequence continues at coordinate 327 of CAYNXW010000315.1, forward strand.
TTTTCACTGGTGGAGCCTGAGAGCGTCAGTTTGCTTCGCGGGCGTGTTCTGGCGAATGTGCGGATTTTTGAGATGGAGTCATCGGAGCCTGCTGAGGCGTCTTACAAGACGGAGATTTCGGTACTTTTTCCGGAGACGGCTCCGGTTCCGATGAGCGACACGGCTCAGATAGCAGTACGGCAGCGTTCGATCGTTCTGTTTGCGGACCAATTGGCCAAGCGGTTTTACCGTCACAAGGAGCCGGCCAAGTAGTCAGGTGCTGAGCGGCGGAGGCAAGGTTAGTAGCGGGCGTTGGGGCTTTTTGGCGAGCGGGAGTGCAGGCAGAGAGCAAAGCAGATGAAAGCGACTGACAGACACTTGATGCGGCGGGTTTTGCGGGCAGGGGCGTTGTTGACGGTCCTGGGCCTGCTGTCATGTTTGGGGGGTTGCGCTCAGTTTTACCAATTGTTTATTGATCCGCTGTTGCCGGCGAAGAAGACGGCGTCGGAGCATGACATGACGGGCAAGACGGTACTGGTCTGGGTGGACGATGCTTATGGCAATAGCGTGAATCATTTGCTTCGTCGGGCGCTCAGTCAGGCGGTGAACGAGACGCTGGTGTCACACGAGGCGGTGGGGGAGGTAGTGGGTTACGCGGCGATTGCGAGCCTTCGTCAGCGTTATCCGGATACGACGGAGTTGACGATACAGCAGCTTGGTCGGGAGCTCAAGGCGGACGAGGTGCTCTACATTTTGATTGACGATTTTGATCTGCACCACGATGCGGCGGGTGGTTTTTATCGGCCTCACGTGAGCGGTGCGGCGAAGGTGATAGAGGTGGCCCAGGGCCAACACGTCTGGCCGGAGACGGTGACGTATCGGTCGTTTTCGTTCACGGGCAAGTTGTTGCAGGCGGACGATGCCACATTTGAGGACAAACTGGTGAGCGAGCTGGCGGAGCAGATTGCGGCGACGCTAGGGCCTTGCTTCTATGAACATGAGGCCGAACGCTACCCACAGGACCCCGTCTGACGCTGTGATGCCATGCCTAATCCACTGCTGATTGTCCCGGAAACACTTGATAGCCTTTGGTACCACAGTGCGCGGGGTGGTGCGCCGGGGGAGGCGGCAATGGCGTGTGGGGAGCAGGTGGTGGTGGTAGGTTCCGGGCGGAGGGGGCATCCTCAGGCGTACGATGTGTTGGCTTGGCGGCGGTGGTTCAAGCAGCGTCGTGGTGTGGCGGTTGATCTGTTTTTGAGCGACAGGTTGGCTGTTGGGGCCTTGGCGGGTGCGGTGCTGGCGCGAGCGGCGGTAAGGGTGTATCTTACGGGTCGGTTGGGGCCGGACTTGCTTCGGTACGCCAAGTGGTTTGCGAAGGGTATCGGCAGTTTTGTGTGTCCGGCGGGTTTTGTGGAGCGTCAACTGTTGCGGTCGGGTATTCGGGCGGAGCAGCTTAGCGTCCGCGCGCCGGCGGCGGCGGCGGGCGTGGCTGGGCATGATGTTGCGGGGGCGGGCGACGGGTGGCGTGGTGCGGAGGGGGCGGGTGTTGGTAAGGGGTTGAGGCCGGTGCGTTTGCTGGCGGCGGCTGGTCCCAATGATCCGGAAGCGCTTAAGCCGGTGGTCTGGGCGGGCGCGTTATTAAAACACGTGATGCCGGAGGTGCGGTTGACGGTGGCGGGTCGGTGCGAGGGGCGAAAGCGAGCGCGTTTGGAGTCTTGGCAGCGGATGATGGAAGCGGGGCAGCTTCTGGAGTTCGCGGGTGGGCGGTCTTGGCAGGAGTTGACGTCGGCATCGGATCTGTTGTTGAGCGGCCACGGTTTATTATCGGACGTTATGCGTTTAATGCAGGCACGTGAGACGGGCTGTCGGATCATTGCGTTGCTAGGTGACGCCTCGGAGTTGCTGGCGGGGTGGCCCAACGCGACGCTGGTGTCGGGTCCGGCACCGCGTGAGCTTGCGGGCGAGGCACTTAGAATACTCGGTGGAGGGGCAGCAGCGAGCTGATCTATTCGCGGGTAATCAGTCATTCGAGGGGTATTGCGTTGTATTCTGTGCGCAATTAGGTGGGTGTTTACCTGTCCAACGGGTTTTGGGCGGCCTATAATAGAAAAAGACTGCAAAGGGACCTGCAGGCGGCTATACTGTTCAGGCCGAGCGCTGTGGCAGTGTTCCAAGGTCGCCCGAGGGGGCGTGCCGTGTCTTGAGGTAATTTAAGTGTATTTATGGCAGCGACTTAAGGTTTGGCTGCTGATGGAATGGGTCATTTTTGGGGCCCACACTGAACTCTAATGGGCAACCACTCAAGGAAAGGGAAGAATTATGCCTCAACGCCTGGAAGTGTACAAGTGTCTGGAGTGCGGTAACATTGTCGAGGTAATGGACGGGGGTGGCGCGGCGTTGGTGTGCTGCGGACAGCCGATGAAGCTGATGGCGGAAAATACCGTGGATGCGGCGAAGGAGAAGCATGTGCCGGTGATAGAGAAGACGGCGGGCGGTTACAAGGTGAAGGTGGGTTCGGTGGCGCATCCGATGGAGGACAAGCACTTTATCGAATGGATCGAGCTGATTGCCGACGGTACGGTTCATCGGCAGTATCTGGCTCCGGGTGGTGTGGCGGAAGCTGAATTCATGGTAGAAGCGGACGAGGTGTACGCACGGGAGTTCTGTAATCTTCACGGACACTGGAAAGGTGAGGTGAACTGATGATCGCGAAGGAAATCGAAGCTGCTTTCAATGAGCAGATTAATGCGGAGTTGTATTCGGCGTATCTGTATCTGTCGATGGCGACGTGGTTTGAAGAGCAGAATCTGAGCGGTTTTTCCGGCTGGATGACGGTTCAGGCTCAGGAAGAAATGACGCACGCGATGAAGCTTTACCAGCACGTACAGGATCGTGGCGGGCGAGTGCTTCTCAAGGGTATTGACGGGCCGCCGACGGAGTGGTCCTCGCCACTGGGGGCGTTTGAGGCGGTGGCGGAGCATGAGCGGAAGGTGACGGGTTTGATCAACGGGTTGGTGGACCTGACGTTGAATCTCAACGACCACGCGGGGGGTGTTTTCCTGCAGTGGTTTGTGACGGAACAGGTGGAAGAGGAGAAGTCCGCCGACGAGGTGGTTGCGAAGCTGCGTCAGATTGAGAAGGCACCGGGGATGCTGTTCATGCTGGACCGGGAGCTGGGGGGTCGGTCGGCGGGTGGAGGCGATGGCGGCGAGGCATAGGCGCAGCTGGCGTTTTGCGTACCGTACGCGCGTATTTTGGGCATTTTGGACTGTGATTTTTTGAGATTAGAGTAGAAGAAGGAGATTACCGTTTGAGTAAGCACATGACGAAGGC
>CAYNXW010000316.1:0-3617 GCA_964401265.1 uncultured Pirellulales bacterium
CCGTTAGCCGAACGCTGCCGGCGACGGCGTGGACGCCTTCGCGATTGTCCGCGATGGTGGAGTCGTTCAACGTGACGCATGCTTGGTCCATAACCGTTATGCCGTCGTAGAGGTGGCTGGTAATGGTGCAGTGGTCGAGTTGGACCTGGGCCTGGTCGACCGCGCGGAGGCCGGTGGTGCCGTTGCTGAGGGTGCAGTCTTGCAGGGTGAGCGACGTGGCAGCCGAGCAGTGGAGAGCGTAAGGCCGATTGTTTGTGAGGACGCAATCGGCGATCGTGAGTGAGCCACCGGTACAGTCGACGCCGGCGCCACCTTCACAGACGTCGCCTCCTTTGATGGTGAAGCCCTCGACGCGAGAGCCTATATCGGCGGGGCCTATCTGGAACACGCGGCTTTGTCCCTGGGCGTCGATGACACAATGGCTGGGGCCGTTGACGCTGCGCAGGGTCAGGGCCTTGCCGTTAAAGTGCAGGTTGCGGTTTTGCGGGCCGGTGTAGTCGCCATCGGCCACGAGCACCAGATCACCCGCACGGGCGGCATCGAGGGCGTTTTGCAGGTTCTGGAAGGCGTGGGTCCAGGCGAGGCCGTTGCCGTTGGGGTCGGCGTTGGCGTCGACATACCAGGCGGTGACGATCTCGTAGGCGCCCATGTCGGCGTAGTCGGGTTGGCCTGTTCCGGTGTTGGTGATGTGCGGATGGTCGGCGCGGGCCAGGTCTAACACGTCGCAGGGTGGGGCTCTGTGGCCGTTGGCGGCGTCGGTGCAGAGGCTGTTTGGCTCGGGTTTGCAGCCGTCGTCGGCGGTGGCGAAGAGAGTGTCATTTCCCAGAGGGTGTTGTGGATCGGTGAAGCCGGGGTCGGCATTGATGTTGCCGGTGCCGTCTGTGGCGCCTCCTGTTCCGTAGGCGTAGACGCCGGGGCCGTTCCAGCCGGTCTCGATGTTGCTGTGTTCCACGGTGCAGGTGGCGTCATAGGTGTATAGCTGGGCGCCGTTTCCGGTGGCGGTGTTGTGCCAGAGGATGGCGTTGACCAGCTCGGCGGTTCCTTGGGTGACGTAGATGGCGCCGCCGTCGTTGGCGTGGTTGTTGGCGAGGGTGCAGTTGATGAGGGTGTCGTTGGACAATGAGCCGCTGTACCAGCCGCCGCCTTGGGTGGCCTCGTTGCCGGCGAACACGCAGTTGCCGGCGCTGACGGACGATTGCACGCTGGCCAGGGCGCCGCCACGTTGACCTGCGACGTTGTCGGTCAGGGCGAGTGCGCTCAGGGTGAGCGTCGAGTCGGTAGCGTAGAGGGCGCCGCCGTTTTCGCAGGCGTAATTGTCGGCGAGTGTGCAGTTGGTTATCGTGGGCTCGGCTGTCAGGACGGCCATGGCGGGGCCATACGTGGCCACGTTGCCTTGCAGACGGCAGTGGCTGACGGTCAGGGCGGCTGCGTCGATGAGGACGGCTGCACCTGTGTCAAGCGTGGCGTCGGTGGCGTTACCGGCGGTGATGGTAAAGCCGTCGAGGACGGCCGCTTCGCATGGGCGTGCAGCGGTTACGACGTGATAGCAGTTGTCGGCCATGTTGCGGTTGGGGTCGTTGAGGGGGTACAGGTCATCGTCGTCGCCGTTGATGTCGCCGGTCAGGATGGTTGCGTTGGCGGCTGGGTGTCGGTCAGTAAGCTGTTGCTCACTGGCGGCAAAACCGCCGTAAAGACGCAGGCCCGGTCGCAGGGCGAACGTGTCGTTGCGGTGGTCGCCGGGACAATACGTGCCCGCAGCCACCCATAGTTCGCCGTCTATCGCCAGGGTCAACGCACGCTGGAGGTCGGCGACGGCGTCGGCCCAGGTGGTGCCCATATTGCTGCCGTTGTCGGTAGCGTCGGCGTCCACCCGGACGATGTGCACCTCGGCTGCTCCGATGTCCACGGTGCCTTGGCAAAGTCTGTCGTTGCCGTAGAGGTCTTTCTCGCCGGCGTAGCAGGTTGTGTTGGGATCACCGGCGTTGTGGCACGTCGATTGACTCGTTAATCGCCACTCATTGGTCGCGGCATCGAGAAAACCGGGCTCAGCCATGATGCTGTGCGTGATGTTGGGGTCGCCGCAGCCGTCCGCGTCGCCGACGCAGCTGTACCACGCGGTGCAGTTCTGCAGGTCGTCGCCGTTGCCGCGGACGATACAGTTACGCACGTCGGGCTCCGGGCCGGCGGCACGGGTCACGCCCGTCGTGATGTTGTCCACAATCGTATTGTTCCGCACCAGCAGGGGCGCTGCGGTTGAGATTACCCGCACGCCCATGTCGTTGCGGTACACCAGACTGTTCTGGATGGCCGCGTTGGTTCCGCCGCAAAACAGCAGGCCGCACCCGCCGTTGTGGTGCAGTCGAGTGTTGCGCACCAGCGGCTGGCCGTCGAGGCTGTAAAGGCCGTGGTCTGTGTTGTCGCGTACAATACACCATTCGATTGTGGGGGCTGCTTGCGCCGCGCAGTAGATGCCCGACGCGCCGCCGGCAATCGTCACGCCCGTCAGGGTCGCGCCCGCCTGCTCATTGTTCATGAACACGACGGTGGGCACATTGGGATCAGCGGCCTCGACGATGGTGGTCTCGACGAGCGACCAGTCCGGCGGCGTGGAGGCTTGGGTGGCCGTGCCTTGGAGCGTGATGGGCTTGCCGAGGAAGTCCAGATTCTCATGGTAGACGCCCGGCTGCGGTTGCAGGACATCGCCGGGCTGGGCGGCGTCGATAGCCTGCTGAATCGTCTCATACCAGAGCTGGCTGGTCAGATTGCAGACGGTATAGGCGGTCTCGTGGGCCCCCATGTCCACCCTGGCGCCTGTCAGGCGGTTCTGGCCATCGATATCGTACCGGCCTGTGCCGTCGGCGGCAGGGTCGCCCGCGTTGACACACGGCGAACTCTGGGCCAGGTGGTAGTCTTGCTCTGGGGCATCGACAAAGCAGGGGGCGGCGCACAGATTGCCGGTCACGTTTGGATCGCCTAGGTCGCTGGGGTTCTGTATGCAGCTATAGAGACACGAGCAGGCATACAGGTCGTCTGCGTTGTCGGCAAAGACACAGTTGTTGATGGTCAGTTGAGCGGCGTTGTCTTGATAGACGCCGGCGGTCGTGTTACCCACGATCGTGTTGCCCGCCACGGCGGCGCTGCCCGTATAGCCCACCCAGACGCCGTAGCTGTTGTCGTAAATCCAGTTGTCCTGCAGCGTCATTGTTGCTCCGGAGAAGACAGAGGCCGCCCCCGCTTCGGCGTTGTCGCGGATCAGGTTGTTGCGCACCTGGGCCGTGCCGTTGGCCAGGCAGAGCACCCCGCCGGCGTTGCCTTCGATGACGCACCGTGTTACGGTACTGCCGCCCTGGTTGCAGAAGACGGCGTAATTCGTTGCCCCGGTCAGCGTCAGGCCCGTCAGGACCGAGTCGGGCCCTTCGCCGCTGGTGAATTGGGCGACGTACTGGTGCAGGCCCTGCGCGTCGACTACTGTTGCTTCAACTGTCTGCCAATCAGTCGGGTCGCTGCCCCGGACCGTTACTGCTTTGCCGAGAAAATCCAGTGACTCGTCGTACGTTGCGGGCAGCACCGTGATGACATCACCATCAATGGCTCCGTCCAGGGCGCTCTGAATCGTC
>CAYNXW010000317.1:0-3616 GCA_964401265.1 uncultured Pirellulales bacterium
ATGAAGCAGTAGTCGAAACTGATTTTAGACACTGAAGTTGGTTGCTCTAAAGGCAGTGCGAGTCATGTGTGTCGCGCGGGTGTCAAACTCGCAAAAAATAGCGCCGATGTTGAATCGATTGGTGCATTGTTGGATGGGTCGCGATTGAGAAGGACAACCAAGGAGCATCGCCTCTTTGCCATCGTGTGCTTCGCCTTAGAAGTGGCCTGGTGCCCCTGGGTGTTGGGGGCTCCGTTGTGGCCGCTGTCATTGCGCGTATGGGGGTTCACGCATGTTGCCAAACTGGTCACCGTGGTAGCCTGTTGGCAGGGGCAGGCAGGGCGTTGCAGAGATATTACAGCCGTTGCAGGCGAAAAAATTTAGCAAGAAAGCAAAGTGAAATCTGGTAGAATAGTCTCGGAAGCACCGACAGGCCATGGTGTGGGCAGGCCGCAAAAGGGCCGAAAAAACGCTTGAGCGTGGATCCATGCGAGCCACTGTAATTGAAGGTGCATGAACAACGGCTACGAGCGGGGGGCCAGCCGCTAAACCTAACGACAAGGATTTCTTATGCCGCAACATGAACAGCGTGAAGTGAAGTTACGCAGCCGACCGTTTGTCCTGATTATTCGTGACGGTTGGGGCTATAACCCCAATCCCGAATTGGACCGTTATGATGCAACGAAACAGGCCAAGACGCCGGTGGATGATCGGCTTCGAGAGACCTATGCACATTGCCTTATCAACGCCAGCGCGGAGGATGTTGGGTTGCCGGCAGGCACGATGGGCAACAGTGAAGTGGGCCATCAGAACATGGGCGCCGGCCGCATCGTTTACCAGGAATCGTTACGTCTGACCAAGGCCATTCGCGAGGGTGAGTTTTTTGAGAACAGCGAGTTGCTCCGCGCCATCGAGCACTGTCAGCGGCGTCAGAGCAAGTTGCATCTGATGGGACTGGTCAGCGATGCAGGGGTGCACTCATTGCTGGGCCATCTCTACGGCCTGCTCGAACTGTGCAAGCGTCGGCAGTTGGACCAAGTGTTTCTCCATGCGTTCACGGACGGACGGGATACGCCGCCTACGAGCGGGCAGGGTTTTCTGACTCAGGTGCAGGACAAGATGAGCGACCTGGGCGTAGGGCAGATAGCCTCGGTGATGGGGCGGTTTTATGCCATGGATCGCGACCAGCGATGGGATCGTGTCGAGCGTGCGTACCAGTGCTTGCGTTACGGCAAGGGGCACAAGAGCAGCGATGTGCACAGTGCGGTTCAGGCCAGTTATGAGGGGGATGTAACGGATGAGTTTATCGAGCCGGTAGTCGTAGTGGATAGCGATGGGGAGCCTTTGGCATCGGTAGAAGACGGCGACGCGGTGGTGTTCTTCAATTTTCGGGGTGATCGACCGCGAGAAATTACGCGGGCGTTTGTCGATCCGGATTTCAAGGCCTTTGATCGCGGGACCAAGCCTGACTTGTATTATGTGTGCATGACGCAGTACGACGCGACGATCCCGGCGCCGGTGGCGTTTCCCAAGCCGCCCAAGATGAAACATATCGTGGGGGAATACTGGTCCCAGTTGGGGCTGCGACAGTTTCGCTGTGCAGAAACAGAGAAGTATGCACACGTGACGTTCTTCTTTAACGACTACACAGAGGAACCCTTCGCCCGCGAAGATCGTCAAATCGTTCCTTCGCCGAAAGTACGGACGTATGATCTCAAACCGGAGATGTCAGCGCAGGAGGTGACAGAGACCGCACTCAAACGGCTGACGTCGCAACAATATGATGTGATGATCGTCAATTTTGCCAACCCGGACATGGTGGGGCACACCGGTGTAATGGCCGCGGCGGTAAAGGCGGCCGAGGTGGTCGATGAGTGCGTCGGCCGGATTATCGAACAGGTCGAGCACATGGGCGGCTCGGCAATTGTCACCGCCGATCACGGCAATTTCGAACTGATGTGGGACGTCGAACACGACATGCCGTTTACGGCGCACACCGTCAATCCCGTGCCAGTGATTGTCGTCGACAAAGAGCATCGCCACAGCAAGCTTCGTAGCGACGGGCGACTAGCCGACGTCATCCCGACGGCGCTGCACCTGATGGGACTCGAGCAACCCCCTGAAATGACGGGCAAGTCACTCATTGTCGGGTGACAGAAACATGGCAGCCCCATCAAGCACGAGGCTCTAAAAGCAAATGCCTGCCCACGGACACGGGCGGTATTTGGCCTGTACTATTATCACCCCCCCGTGGGAATACAATCCCATGGCGCCCAAATCCCAGTGGATTTGGGTTTTTTTTGCGCCTCGGACGACATGCGTGCCGCAGTCCTCGACTGGAGTAAGTCTCGTTTTCTTGACAGAAGAGCTTATAGTGCCATCAACCGCCTGACGGCGTCGACGACAAACGTGGCGCCGAAGAAGAGCAAGGCCAACGCGCAGAACTGCATGATGATTTTCTGTGTGCGAGCGCTCCAGATCTGTGCGCCTTTGTGGCCGGCCAGCCCCAGCAGTTCCAGCCAGAACAGATCGCAGGACCAGTGCACCAGGGCAAAAAGCACAAAGGCCCAGCCGCCCAGGTCGAGGGCCTGACTGGCCAGCGTCAATCCAACAGTGGCCCACCAGAGCAAGAAGTACGGATTGCCAGCCGTAAGCATTACCCCGGTCAAGAGCGGGCCCCTCGCCGAGGCCTGCGCGGGGTCGGCGGCACGCGCGGCGTCACGGAACATCTGCAAGCCCATGATCGCCAGAAGCGCTCCACCCGCCAGGGCAATGCCGATGGTCACACGTTCATGTCGAAAGATTGCTCCCATCCCCTGAACGATGATGAAGATAAGGGGCAGTTCAACGATGCCGTGGCCCAAGGCGATAAGAGCACCGGCATGTCGCGAGCGGGCAGCGGCGGCCAGGGTGGCGGCCGTCACCGGGCCCGGCGCCAAGACGCCCGACAACGAAATAAGCGCCGCCTTGGCCAGAAACAGTAATACCAACAATGTGTCTATCCTTACCGGGCCGGCTGCTAGAGGCGGCAACTCTCACTCCGATATCAGCAAGCACAGCCACGCTGGCATGGGCCTACCGGCTCGCTTGACCAGCCCTATGATAGCTTCTATGATTTCTTGAGGCAACTACTTCAGGGAAAGGGCCTGTCATGAATGCTTTCGATTTTGCCATTCAAATGGAACGTGACGGCTGCGCGTGGTACAGACGCGGCGCGAAAACGGTCAAGGACAGCGGTGCCCGGCGTATGCTCGAGAGTCTTGCGGACGATGAGACCCGTCACGAGGAAATGGTGACGCGACTGAAAACGGACAGGGGGGACTTGCCGGAAGGACAGCCGCTGGCGGGCGTACGCAACGTGTTTCAGGAACTGGTCGATGTCGGCCGTAGCTTCTTCGATGAAAACGATGAGCTGCGGAGTGTCCTCAAGAAGAGTATCGACATCGAAGAGCAGAGTGTCCGTCTGTACGGAGAGCTCGCCGCGAAGGCTCCTGACCCGGCCCACAAACACATCTGGGAGAGTCTCAGGGCAGAGGAACGCCAACACGAACAGCTGTTGACCTTGGCCCTGGAGTACATGGACCAGCCCGAGCTGGTGCTGGAAAATGCCGAGTTCTTGTTCTACGGCTATGACGAG
>CAYNXW010000318.1:0-3614 GCA_964401265.1 uncultured Pirellulales bacterium
ACATAGTCTCCATTCTTGGCAGTTCAGCGGGCGAGAATCGGGGGTTCACCATGAGACGGACTTCAAAGGCTCCGGCACGGTCCTGAAAAAACTGATAACGCTTGACGTTCTTGAAAAGGGTATCATCGGGACCGAAAATGGCAGCAGGTATTCTGGTGCCAGACCGGGTAATGAGCGCTTCAGTGTTGGCTCTTCCCCGGATGTTGTCGAACCGTTGCCAGTGGCGGCCGCAAGAGCAGTGAGATTCGCGGCGGGTCCCGTAGTCGCCGGTGCGGTAGCGAATGAGTGGCATGGAAAGATTCCACAGGCCAGTACCGACTAGTTCACCTTCCTGACCGGGTTCACTGCAGCAGTGCTGACCGTCGTCAATGATTTCGAGAACGCCGTACCAGGGAACAAGGTGGTAGGCGAGGTCCTGTTCGCATTCCCCGGCAAGGATCAGTCGTTCGGAGTGGCCGTAGTGGGTGTAGACGCGGGTGTGGAAGGCTTCTTCGATGCGTTGTCGTTCGTGGCAAAGACAGCCTTGCGAGGCGAGCAGCGCGGCGCGAATGGGGGGAAGGTCTTTTTGGCGTTGGTTGCGCAGAATAAATTCAGCGAGACTGTCAATGGCGGAAGGGTAGCCGTGTAGAAAAACGGGGCGAAATTCGCGGAGTTTTTGGATGTAGAGCTCGAGGTTGTTGTCGCTCATGTGAAAGGGCGAAAATTGCAGTTCGCCGTGTATAGGATTCTGCTGCCAGAAAACGCCGGCCTGAGCGTCGCGGAAGCGAACGCCCCGGAAAGTCGCTTTTCGGTGCCGGGTCTTGTAACCCACACGCTGCCACTGGTGGTGGATGGCTGCCATTTCGCGACCGTATGAGTCGCTATCGAGGCGGAAGGTAAGCGGCGTGCCGGTGGTGCCCCCCGTCGTGGCAGCGTACGAAGCGAGGCTAGACACATTACGGGCGGTGTATTTGACCGGGTCGTTACGAATGGCGGCCTTGTCGATGAGGGGAAAGGCTTTCAACGCTTCGAAGGCGGACAGACGGCCAACGGTGGCTCGAAGGTGCTCGTAGGCAGGGACATTCTCAACGGCGTGCCGCAGAATGTCAGCCAGGGCCGTTTCCACAAAGGCATCGAGAACGTCCGGCTTGGCAAATTCCAGTCGCCCAGCGAGGGCTGCCGTCTTACGGTAGCTGCGCCCGGCAAGCAGACTGTAGGGCACCCAGCCCAGTGCTCGCTGCACAAAGCCTGGCGAAGCCTGATAGATTTTCTTCTTGAGATCGAACAAGTCCCTGTTCCTTGGCCCCGGCGACAGCACCGGCGCTTCTCTCACACAAAATAACGCACAGCGTTTTGGAAAATGGCAAGACCATCGCCGCCGTCTTCGCCACGTGTCCAGCGCGGGTGTTGGGTTCGGCAAACGTGCCTTTCGGGGTGCGGCATCAGGCCGAGAATACGTCCGGTGGGGTCACAAAGGCCGGCGATGTGCTCGGTGGAGCCGTTCGGGTTGACAGGGTAGGGGCCCGGATTGCCGTTGGCATCAACGTAGCGAAACGCCACTTGCCCGGACGCTTTGACTTTGTCGAGCAGGCCGGGATTGGCGAAACAGATCTTACCTTCCCCGTGCGCGATCGGAAGATAAATGCGTCGCCCCGGCTCGATGAAGGCACAGTGTTGCGTATCCGGCTGCAGGTAGACCCAGCGGTCTTCGAATTTGCCGGAATCGTTGTACGTAAGGGTGGCCTGCGCCACAGCGGATGCGCCCTCGTCAGCTAGACCGGGTAGCAGCCCTGCCTTGACCAGAACCTGAAAACCGTTGCAGATGCCGATCAGAAGCTTGTCCGCCGCCACGAACTGCTGCACCTGCTCTCGAAAGTGGTGCAGAAGCTGGTTGGCGAGAATCTTGCCCGCCGCCACGTCGTCACCGTAGCTGAAGCCCCCCGGCAAAGCAAGAATCTGGTAGTTGTGGAGCAGGTCGGGTTGCTCGATGAGACGGTTGACGTGCACGCCATCGGCAGCGGCGCCGGCCAGTTCGAAGGCATGGCTCGTTTCTTCGTCACAATTGGTGCCCGCGGTTCGCAGGATCAGTACTTTAACAGTCGGCATGGCGGTTTGGTTATCCTATTGTCTTATGATATCTCGTGCTTCGCAGGTCTGCATTTCCGCTTACGCGAAAATGACGCGTTTCGCAGTATAACAAGGTCGTCTCACCATCGCAGCGGCTTGAGCCAGGCTTGTTTGAGTTCGGTGATGTAGGTGTTGATGAGCGTCTGGTTGTCAGCATGAATGATCAGCCTTACGTTGGCAGCGAATTTGCCGATTTCAGCAAAGCGAACGTCCTGGAGCAGTTGGGCCACTTTGCCGAAGTTTTCCGGAGGTACTTCCAGCAGGTAACGCGAGGGGGTTTCGCTGAAAAGTTTATGGTCGGGCCGCTGGAGCTCCGCACCAGCGGGAATAAGGTCGAGGTCGATCTGAGCACCGAGACCTCCCGCAAAGGCCATTTCGGCAATGGCGACGGCAAGGCCGCCTTCCGAACAGTCGTGACAGGCGTCAACAAGCCCGTACTCGATAAGACGCGCCACTGCCGCGGCATTCTTTGGAGCGGCGCGAAGGTCCACTTTCGGGACATTGGCGCCGAGGTGGCCTGCCAGTTTGTAATATTGGGACCCGCCCAGTTCATCGCGCGTTTCGCCCACCAGCAGAATGAGGTTGCCGGGCTTCTTAGCGTCCATCGTCACGCAACGGTTGACGTCGCCGACAATGCCGATGGCGCTGATCAGCAGCGTGCCCGGAATGTTAATGGTCTCCCCAGTGTCGGTCTGAAATTCGTTGTTCAGCGAGTCCTTGCCCGAAATGAAGGGCGTCTGGAAGGCCATGGCAGCGTCATGACAGCCCTGCGCGGCGCGGACCAGGCTCCCCAGACGGTCTGGCTTGTTGCAGTTGCCCCAGCAGAAGTTGTCCAGGATGGCGATCTGACGCGGGTCAGCCCCAACGGCAACAGCGTTGCGAATGGCTTCGTCAACGGCGGCAAGCGCCATATAATAAGGGTCCAGGTCGCTGTATTGAGGGCAAATACCGCAAGAAAGCGCAACAGCCCGGTCGTGGCCCAGACGCGGTCGTACGACCGCCGCGTCGCCGGGACCGTCATTGGCGATGCCAACAAGGGGTTTAACGGCCGAGCCACCCTGAACCTCGTGGTCGTACTGGCGGATCACCCATTCCTTGGACGCAACGTTAAAGTCCGAGAGAATGCACTTGAGGATCGTTGAGTAGTCGTCTTTCGCCGGCAGATCCGGTTCGCTCAGGGTGGGACTCTGCCAGGTGGCCTCACGCGTGTAACGCGGCACGCCGTTGTGCAGAAAGTCCATCTCAATCTGGCCGACAACCGTGTTGTTGTAGCGAAGAATGAGCTGTTTGTCGTCCCGGAACCGGCCGATAACGGTGGCTTCAACGTTTTCGGCGGCGAAAAGATCGAGTATCTGTTGCTCGTTGGCGGGCGGGACAGAAATGACCATGCGTTCCTGGGCCTCGCTGATCCAGATTTCGGTATAGGAAAGCCCCTGGTACTTCAGCGGAACTTTTTCAAGGTCCACTGCAGCACGGAGTTCGGCCCCCATTTCTCCCACTGCGCTGCT
>CAYNXW010000319.1:0-3589 GCA_964401265.1 uncultured Pirellulales bacterium
GACTGGCGGGGCAGCGCGGGTAGGCCAGGACTACGGGTTGGCGTTCCTGGACGGCCTGGGGCAGGTGTTCGTCGCGGAAGACGTTGTTTGCATTGTAGCGGGCGCCACCGAGAAATCGCTGGGTGACCTCTGCTATACGTTGATAGATCATTTTGCCTTGGGCGCGAGAGTCGACCATGTTCACGAGCAAGGAGAGCCGGGTGCCGGGGTTGTCCTGGGTGACGGTTTTGATCAGGGCGTAGGCGTCGGTAATGCTGGGCGGTTCGGGCGTGGTGACGACGAGGGTGTGGTCTGCTCCCTGGCAGAAGGCGAGAACGTTACGGGAGATGCCGGCACCGGTGTCGATGACGATGACGTCGGCTTCGTGTTCGAGGACACTCATTTCCTCAATGAGTCGTTGCCTCTGGAACTCGCTGAGGTCGGCCATTTGTGCCAGGCCGGAGGCGCCGCAGATGAGTCGGACACCGGCGGGGCCTTGTCGGATGACCTCTTCGAGGCGGCGTTGCTGCGCGATGACGTGAGCAAGGGTCGCGCTGCCTTGGACGGGCAGGATCACGTCGAGGTTGGCCAGGCCCAGGTCGGCGTCGATGAGGATGACGTCTTTGCCGGCGGCGGCGAGGCAGATGGCGAGGTTGGCGGCCACATTGGTTTTGCCGACGCCGCCTTTGCCGCTCGAGACGGCGAGGACGCTGGCGGTTTTGCGTTGAGCGCGAACCATCAGACGTAAGCGTTCGGCCTGGTCAACAGGTTGGGGCTCTGGCGCAGGGCGGTAACTCGTGCATATGGGCTTGGGGGCCATGGCGGGCGTTTGCTCCTGGAAAACGTGCTTTTTGGCGATTAATTTCATAATCTTTTCCGGCTACTTATCCCACGGCGGTGTCGACGGCGAGGCCCGGTTGGTCGCTGAGGTGTTCAAGGCCCAGCAGCAAGCGGGACAGTCGCCGGCCACTGCCAACTTCGATATCGTCGGGCACGTCCTGACCGGTAGTGATGTAGGACAAGGAGGCTTGCAAGCGTTTCATAACGGAGAGGACGACGCCGAAGCTGACGGCTTCGTCAAGTTTGGTGAAGATAACGCGGTCGATGCCGACTTCTTTGAAGCGTTCGGCGGCACTGATCAGGTGGCTTTGATGCGCGGTGCTCGAGAGGACGAGGTGGACCTCTTCGGCCTTTGCCGCGGCGAGGAAGCGTTGTAGTTCATGGATCTTGATTTTGTCGTTTTGCGAACGTCCGGCGGTGTCGATGAGGACGACGTCGAGGTGCCTCATGGAGGCGACGGCGTTGGCCAGTTCGGTGGGGGTGAGCACGACCTTGAGGGGCACGTCGATGATTTCGGCGTACATGCGTAACTGATCGACGGCGCCGATGCGGTAGGTGTCGACTGTGATAAGGCCGACACGTTTTTGCTGACGAAGTTTGAAGTTGGCGGCGAGTTTGGCGATGGTGGTGGTCTTGCCCACGCCGGTGGGCCCGACCAGGGCGACCACGCGGGCCCTGCCGTTGAGGTTGCGGGCGATAGGCCCGGCGGTGTCGATGAGGGGGTCGATCAGCTCGGCGAGTTTGGCCCGCACGAGATTGGCGTTGCTGATTTCATCGTTGCCCATACGGCCTTGCAGGTCCTGCATAAGTTCGCGTGCGACTTCTTCGCCGACTTCCCGCTGGATGAGATCCAGATACATATCGAAGAGTTTTTCGGGCATCTGGGGGGCGTGGAGTTGTCGCTGTTCTTTGACGAGGTTTTCGACCAGTTGGCGCAGGTCAGTCATCTGCCGGGCCATGTCTTCGCCCAGCTGGGGCGTTGGTTGCGAGGGTATGGCGTCCCGTCGCGTTTCGGTCGCGCGTGTGTCGGCCGCTCTGACACTTTGTTGGGGCCTGCCCGTTTCGTAGAGTCGGCGCAGACGGTCGTTGGGGGTCCGACTGGGGCCGGCGGGCGCCGACTCGTGGTCGTGCCGGGCGGTGACTTCCACAACCGTGCGCGAGCCGATACCGAGGACACCTCCGGTCTTGAAGGTGCGTGTGCGGACAATGACAGCACGGGGCCCGATCTTTCGTTTGACCTGGGCCAGGGCTTCATGCATCGATGCAGCGCGAAATGTCTGTAATCTCATGTTTCAACCACCACCATCGCTACTGATTCAATTTGTACTTGCTTGACGATCTCGTTGTAGGCGAGGACAACAATATTGGGTATGGTGGGCGCGAGCAGACGCCGCAGCGACAGGCGAATCTGCGGCGAGCAGAGCACCACCGGGTGGGCGCCCACAGTAATAAGTTTCTGCAGTTCATTGAAGACAGCCTGGCTCATGCGTGTCGCCGTGGCGGGAGGCAAGGTCAAAAAGCTGCCGCGTTCGTTGCGTTCGATGTGCCGATTGATGGTGTCTTCGAGGGAGGGTTCCAGGGTGATGCATCGCAGGCGGCCGTCGTCTTGGCGGTACTGGGCGCAAATGGTGCGTGCCAGCCCGTGGCGGACATATTCGGTGAGGACTTCGAGGTCCTGGGTTCGCCCGGCCCAGTCGCCGAGGACTTCGAGGATGGTTTCCATGTCGCGGATGGGAACACGTTCTTCGAGCAGGGCCTGAAGGACTTTCTGCAGCTGGCCGGCCTTGAGCGTCCCACCCATGACTTCCTCGACGACGGCGGGGGAGCGTTCCTTGACCGTGTCGAGCAGGCTGTTGAGGTCCTGCCGGCTGAGCAGCTCGGCGGCGTGAGAGCGTATGACCTCGGTCAGATGCGTGGCCAGCACGGAAGAGGCGTCGACGACGGTGTAGTTGAGCATTTCGGCGTGCTCTTTGCGACCGGGGCCTATCCAGTAGGCCTTGAGGCCAAACGCCGGCTCCGTAGTTTCCTCGCCGGAGATGGGGCCGGTGACGGCGCCGGAGTCCATGGCCAGGAACTGTTCGGGATAGAGCTTGCCGCGGGCGACGTCGACACCTTTTATCTTGATAGCATAGTCGTTGGGCCCCAGCCGGACGTTATCGCGAATGCGTACGCTGGGCACGACGATGCCCAGGTCGAGGGCGACCTGACGCCGAATCATGGTGATACGTTGGAGCAAATCGCCGCCCTGCTTGGCATCGACAAGGCGAATGAGGGCGTAGCCTATTTCGAGCTCCATGCGGTCGACACCGAGGAGGGACTCCACCTTTTCCGCCTGGGGGGCGGGTGCGGCTTCGCGTTGGGCGCGGGCCTGGTCGACGGCGGCGCGTTTGCGAGAGCGTGTGATGGTATGGGCAATGCCGGCACAGCCTCCGGCCAGGGCCAGCAGGGGCAGGGTGGGCAACTTGGCAAAGGCAAGCATGCCCAGAAAAACGGCGGCGACGATCAGGGCGCGGGGCTTGGAGGTGAGTTGCGAGATGAGCTCTTCGCCGAGATTGGTCTTGGCGGTAGAGCGTGTGACGATCAGGCCGGCGGAGATGGAGATAATGAAAGCGGGAATCTGGCTGACCAGGCCGTCACCGATGGTCAGCTTGGTGAAGACGTTGAAGCATTGGC
Source organism: uncultured Pirellulales bacterium (assembly GCA_964401265.1). Taxonomy (GTDB): domain Bacteria; phylum Planctomycetota; class Phycisphaerae; order Sedimentisphaerales; family SM23-30; genus CAYNXW01. Next base: position 3,493 of record CAYNXW010000319.1, read on the forward strand.
CGAAAGACCAGTGATATTGAAGCACCCCAACGGCGAGCCCGCCCATGATGTTGACGAGGGTGATGATGATGCCGGCGATGGCGTCGCCGCGGACGAA
>CAYNXW010000320.1:0-3544 GCA_964401265.1 uncultured Pirellulales bacterium
GACGATATCGCGTTGGCGGGCGCCGAGCGCGCGGCGGATGCCGATTTCGCGGGTCCGCTCGGTGACGGTGGCAAGCATGATGTTCATGATACCGATGCCGCCGACGACGAGCGAGATGGCAGCGATGGAGCCGAGGACGACGCTGAAGATGCGTTTGGTGCGGGCGGCCTGTCGGAGCAGTTCAAGGGGCACGACGATGCGATAGTCCTGCTGTTTGTGGAAGCGATTGAGCAGCGATTGGAGCATATCACGGCTGGGCAGGACTTGGCCGTCGCGAGCGACCTTGACCGTAATCTGCTGGAGCTCCACCTTCTCGCCCTGGGCGCCGCCGTTGCCAAACTGGAGGTTCATCTCGCCAAAGCGCTCCTTGACGGTGGTCAAAGGCAAATAGACCTGTCCGGCGACGCCACCGCCTTGGGGGGGGCGTTGTTGCGAGCCATTCTGATCGTCCGCGGAGACGGGGCCCCCGGCGACGACACCAACCACCTTGTAGTAATCCCCGCCAATCTTGACCGAGGCCCTGAGCGGGTCGTCAAAAACCATCAACCGTTCATAGGCACCCAAATCGACGACGCAGACGGCCTGTCTGTGCTGCAAGTCGAGGCTGTTGAGGAAGCGGCCACGCCGAACACGCACCGGGGCGGTTTCGGGATACCAGGGCACGGTGCCGATGACTTCGACCATGGCCTTCTGGTTGCGATACCACGCATCCTGGGTCGTACGTCGCAGGGGCACCACCACTTCGGCGCTGGGCATGGTCAACTTGATGCGTTCAGCGTCATCGTAGGTCAAGCCATACTCCAGCATCGTCGCCCCCTCCGTGCTGGGCGTGGGCGGGGCCGGGGGCTTGACGGTTTCGATGATTAGATTACGGCTGCCCAGCCGGGCGATCTGGGCCTGGGCCTCTCGGCTGGCGCCTTCACCAATGGCCAGCATGGCGATGACGGAGCAGACGCCGAAGATGATGCCCAGGGTGGTCAGCACAGAGCGCAGACGGTGCATCCACAGGCTCTTGGCCCCCAGCTTCATGGTGCGTTTGACCCGATAGAACACTAGGAGGGCTCCTGCCTGGCTGGTTTGTGCTGTTCGATGCGTTCGATTTGTCCGTCGCGCAGGTGAATGACGCGCTCGGCCCGCTTGGCGACCTGGGCGTCATGGGTGACCATCACGAGAGTTTTTCCCTGTTGGTTCAAGTCGTCGAGTATCCTCAAGATGTCGCTTCCGCTGGCGGTGTCCAGATTGCCGGTGGGCTCATCGGCGAGAATCATCAGAGGATCGTTGGCCAGGGCACGGGCGATGGCGACACGCTGCTGCTGTCCGCCGGAAAGTTCGAAGGGGCGATGGTTGATGCGATCGGACAGGCCGACAAGCTGGGCCAGCTCTTCTGCACGCTGGCGGCTGCGTCGTTCGCCAACGCCTTGATAATACATGGGAACCTCGATGTTTTCAATTACATTGAGTTGTGCGATGAGGTTATACGATTGAAAGACAAAGCCCAGACGGGTTCCGCGAATGGTCGACAAGGCGTCATCGGTCAATTGGGACACGTCCTCGCCGCCCAGCCGATACACGCCGCACGAGGGCCGGTCAAGGCAGCCCAGCACGTTCAGCAGGGTGGATTTCCCGGAGCCGCTGGGGCCCATAATGGCGACGTACTCGCCCGCCTCGAGGGTCAGATCCAACTCACGCAGAGCATGCAACTCCAGCGAGCCCATCTGGTACGTTTTGCTGAGTTTTTGTGTCTCGACAATAGCCATTACCGCGCGTCCTGAACGATTGTCACCGAGCTATATGCTATGCGATAGCTCTCAGGCGATCATTTCCACCTGTCTTCACCCTCGTACCTCTAAGCTGAGTAAGGCGAGGTTATCTTACCACTTCCCCCTGTCTGCTTGCACCTTTTTGCGTGCTGCAACGTGTCCTTCTACATCACGGCTTTGAAGTCTGACTGCCTTGAGAAGCGTTGGGGCGCTTTTCGGGGGCGGCGCGCGACGGCCCTGGCTTGGCGGAAGGCGCACCGTGCCGCGGTGGCTGACCGGGCTGGGTGGCCTGTCCCGGTTGCTTGCCATGGGACGCGGCATCACCTGGGCCTTCAGGTTGATCAAGCGGACTCAACCCGGCCGGCGCATCAGCTTCGGCAGAGACCAAAGGCGGCGGCTGCAGGAGAATGGCCTGGCCCTCTTCCAAGCCCGCCTTGATCTCAATGAAATTCTCATTAAAACCGCCGGTCTCCACCTCCCACTGTAGCGGGCCATCGGCGGCCTGGACGTAACAGACTTTCTTGCCGCCACGATTGGCCACCGACTGAACGGGCACATAAAGCACGTCATGGAGCTCCTGCACAATGATTTCGACCTGGGCGGACATGCCGGGTTTGAGAAAATCATGCGTTCCTTCGATGCTGACCTTGGTAGCGTAGACCTTCAAGTCGGGGTTGAGCCAGCCTCGCTGCGGGTCGGGCAACGGGGCGACGCGAAGCACCTCACCGCTGAGCTGCGTGTCGGGAAAAGCATCGACCACGATCCGAACGGGTTGGCCAGGGCGGACCCGATCGACGGAGGTCTCGTGCACCTTGGTTTCGACGGCCATTTCGGAGGTGTTGGGGATAAGCAGAATGGTCTGCCGTTCGCGGACTTCGGTCCCCGCTTCGATAGGCTCTCGGCGGCGTGACCAGAAGTCGCTGCTGGAAGCATAGACCACCAGCCCCTCGGCGGGCGCCTTGATGGTGCAGGCGCCGATCTGGTGCTCGAGTTTTTCCTTGCGATCCTTCTGGAGAGAGAAACGCGCCCGCTCGCTGGCCAATTTTGCCTGGGCCTGGGCCAGACGGGACCGGGCCTGCGCCTTGACGCGTTCGAGTTCACGCTGGGCCTCTTCGTAATCGGCCAGCAAGGTTTCCGCCTGCTTGGGAAATTCATAACGAATGAACAAGGTCAGAGCGGTCTTGGTGCTTTCCTGCTCGATGACACGTTGCTGAAGGGCCAACCGATCGGCTTCGAGGTCGGTCCGGGCGACATATTTCTTTTGATAGAGTTTTTCTGTCCAGTATAGTTTATTCTGGTCTCGCTTGAACTTCTCGTCAGCCAGGTCAATGGCGCTACGCAATTCACGCAGTTTCTGGAGCGCTTCACCGCCCAGATTCGAGGTAGCCGAAAGAGCGTTAGGGTCCCGCGAAAGAAAGGCCACCTGCTCACGAAGGCCAGCCACACTGACGGCGGCGGCCTGGCCTTTCGTCGCGACCGTCTCTGACGCCCCGGCCCCCTCAGGATTCTCCGAAACGCCCTGCCTGGACCCGCCAGCCAACGGACCGTTGGGATCAGCCGGCTCCACGCTCTGCTGGTACGAGGCCTGCGTCACCGCCAGCAACTCATCGGCAATAGACTCGCCCAGATACTTCTGCAGGTCCATCAGGGCAAAACGCACGTGCATTTGGGCCGCCTTGATATCGCTTTCGTTCTGTTTGACCTGAATGGCGTAGGATTCCTGGGCCTCGGTCAGGCTGGCCTGGGCGCCGGCATAGTCGATTTCCTTTTGAGACAATTGTTCA
>CAYNXW010000321.1:0-3511 GCA_964401265.1 uncultured Pirellulales bacterium
TTGGTAAAACAGTCTAGTTCTCTCTTTTTTTCTTCGTGTGTGGCGCCGAGTGGCGCAGAAAGGTTTCAGGTTATGGTTAACAACAATGGTCGTCGTTCGCGGGTTCAGGCTCTCAATGTCATGAAGGGTGATGAGCTCATGATGCGTGGTGAGGAGAATGTGATTGCCGAGGAGGTGCTGCACTACAGCACGAAGTATCGGAATCCCTCCCATGTCGTCATCGTGTTCCGCAAGAGCACTGGCGAACCAGTCGCTCGGACCTATGGTCCGAAGGATTACGTCTCGGTCGTCGAGACTCCGACGAGTCACACCGCTCGTCGCCGCAACAGCCGCGCCAAGGACGATGTTCTGGCTCGGTACATTCGCCGGGACAAGGGTGTGTTCCCCGTCGAGGAGGTTGGTGTGAATCCCTCGGCTCGCAACACGCTCAAGGTTCTCGGCTGAATTTAGGGTTCCATTTGTGGGGGAGGAGGCGCCGTGCCTCCTCCCATTTCGGAAAGTGTGTAAAGGATAGGTATTAATAGAATGGCCAACAACAAGGTCGATACTCTGATGGATCAGGTGAAGTGGACTGATATCACCAACGCGCTCGCAACCGATGGTCGAATCCGCCTTGCGGATTACGCAGAACAGTATGGCGTTTCGATTCCCACCATGCGGAAGATGTTCGAGGCGAAGTATGGAGTCGAGATCGAGTTTCGTCGTGGTCGAACGGGTGGAGTGTATCCCACCAGCAAGTTCACCCACGGCACCAAGGATGAAGAGAATGCCGAGAACGAGGACGCCGCTACGGAAGTCGGTGAAGTCACCTACGATACCGACACCAGTGTCGAGAAGCAGGTTGACGCGATTCTCGGTGTGGAAGCTTGACAACACCGTAGGGAATAGGTAGAATTTCCTACTCTCAATGCCGAAAGAGATTCTTGAACCAACAGCACATGCATTCTTTGCTCTACCCGATGCATCACTTTGCCCCGTTCGTCTCTCTTTCGGTTTTTCATGCCTCCGTAGCTCAGTCTGGTAGAGCAGTGGCCTTTTAAGCCAACGCGCATGGGTTCAAATCCTATCGGAGGCACTTCAATGAATCAGTTTTCCGTATTTGAGTCTTTTCTTCGATCCGTTCCCAGAATTCAATGCTTTCCATGTTGGAGTCAATGAATGACAATTGGGGCAGAGAACACGGAGATTCTCGGGTCGGCAGTTGTCTGCATTTCCGTCTATATGGTCGATCTCCAGTGGACACTTGTTCGTTGTTGGGTTGATTTGGTTCCAGCCACAAATGGAGCATTTTTTTCCAGACTTTTCAATCAGGTAATTTCTAATTGGAGCTCTCAAACGACCATTGACTAGATTTCCTTCAGCATTATTCTCCAACCAAGATTGAATTAGTGATTTGTGTTGGAAGTCTTGTTGACACTTGTTCGAACAATAGAAACCATTTGATTGTTTTGTGCGATACTGAAATGTTTTTCCACAACCTCTACATTCTCCCGTTTTCCATGCCGTTCGTTTTCTTTTTGGGTTTACGGTATTTGTATGAGTCGCGGAACAAGATCGCGAACAAAATTTCAAATTCTCAGTTTCCTTCCCACAAGATTTACATTCGTTCATTCCATTTCTCCTCTTGACGAATTGTAGAGTATCAGATAGTATTTAGTCATGCTCTTTGTTTCGATTACTGTATGCTCGCGTGGTGGAATTGGCATACACGATTGACTTAAAATCAATTGCCGAAAGGCATGCCGGTTCGAATCCGGCCGCGAGTATTGAGAACGAACTACCATGATGAAGATGAAAACGCTGCTGTTTCGGGTGAAGAGAAGTTGCCAAAACGAGTTCTCCCACACGCCGTGTTGTTTTCGTTGTCTCAGTGAAGGGATTCCACCGGAACACCAGTATGCGCTTTCGAACGCCATTTTGGTTCCGATTCGCCGCGCTTCGATCTGCATGACCTGTCGCGCCGTGAACGTGAACCATCACAGTCTATATGATCCGTGGGTGGTTGCCGATCATATTGGATACACGCCAGAACGCATTTTGGACATTTGGTCAATCTCGGCGATATTCAGAACATCGGAGAATCTCTTCAAGAACTACTTCGACGGCTCGTTCTATGAACTTCTGAATTCACCCCAAAAGACCAAAATCACATCTAAGGCAATCTACGATCAGATTCTGAATAGGAACATCGAGATTCTACGAAGCTCTCTTGAAACCGTCATGGAGATGATGACTACCATTTCCAAACACCCCGATGGTGACTTCTACAAGTTGCAGCAGATGTTGATTGAGAAGTACTATCGCCGTCGCCCCCTCGGGCGGAAACCGCCGTTACCGCCGTGGGCGATGAACGAAGATCTACCCGCTGTTACATGAACCATGAATCGCATTCTCTCAAATCTAGATGAATATGCACAAATCGCATTTCCGAAAGCCTTGGAGATTCCAAGAAGCAAGAAGCATATCAGTCTGATCGTCAATCGCAAGGGCTCGGTTCTGGCCATCGGCGACAACAATCACAGAGTCTCTGCCGCTGCCGCCAGGATCGGATATCGGTATGACGAAGCGCATTCCGAACTGGATGCGTTTTCACGCCTATCACCAAATCTAAGAAACGCAAATGGGTTGATTCTTCTCAACTTTCGTTTCAATCGTTTCGGTGACATTCGCATGTCCAAGCCGTGCTCCAAGTGTATGCCTTGGTGTTCGGCCATCTTTCGTCGAATCGTATACACAACAAGGGCAGGATATGAAGTTCTGATTCCGAATCGAGACGAACTGCGCTCGATTTCGCTACCATCTTTTCGCCGCAACGTCAAGGCTGCGGCCTCCCCGGGCGGACCCCGGTCCAACCCCTTATGCCACAATGGTTTACGCTAGGAGATTTTCATGAGAAAGTCAGAATCGGATAGTTCCGAAAAACGATATCGCAAGCGCCAGAATCACGAAAAGAGTATCCGTGAACGAAAAAGGTTTCGAAGTGTGGTCCAAGATCTACAGAATATGAAGATGTCCGATTCGGAGTTGTACGATATTCCGCAGGACAATTATGAAAGGTTTAGCAGAAAATGAGTTATTTGGATGTGTGTTTGATGGGATTACTTTTTACCAGTGCGTCGTGCATTTTTCTTCTTCTTGTATTCACAGTGAAAGCACTCACCAAGGAGAATTTTAGCTGATGTTTCCAATGCCACCATATGATCCAATGACTGGAGGTCCAAATCCAGAGTATCCGCCATATGCATGTTTGGAATGTTGTCAATCCAATTCGCCGTGGTATTACGAAGAAGAACGCCGACTCAGATTGAAGATAGGCGCTCCGATAGATTACATGATCGTCTTGGAAGATGTAGAACCCGTGTATGGTATGCAGGACAACAAGAAGTGTCCCGTGTGTGAATGGCACAAGCCACTGTATTCCACTTCCGAATGGCGCCACCCAGAGTTCTATTATAGTAATTCCAGCAAGAGGTTAACATGACTTTACTTTTTCCGATTGTAATATTAATCT
>CAYNXW010000322.1:0-3506 GCA_964401265.1 uncultured Pirellulales bacterium
TAAGCCGAGAACTTGGTTTCAACATTGAATCTATACAACAGGGTTTTCCCGACTGTGAAGGGAAGTATCTTTACGATTCAAAAAAGAACCTTTGGGCTAAGGCTCGGATTGAATTTGAATATAAAGCATCCAATTTCGAACAGCACGGTCATGATCCAAATCAATGCGATTTCATTGTCTGTTGGGTGAATGATTGGCCAGACTCCCGAGTGAATGTCATTGAGTTAAAAGCTGAGATTTTGAAACTTCCCTCCCGTTAATGACAGTCCTTGTTCCCTTGCAGCCCCCCCCTTACCTCCCCCCCCAACCCCATCCTCCCCCTCCCAAATCTGCAATCTCAGCTTCCCCTTGGCCTCTCTCCCGCCGCTATCTCTGCCCCGCCGAAGGCCTAAAAGCGATAAACTCCCACCGCGCAGCGGCGGTTCTGTCTCTTCATTCATCACTCATCACTCACAATTCTCTTCTCGGCTGAGCCCCCCTGCTACTCGGTAGGCCAGGGGTGTGCAATTCTCCGCCGTTTCCGCTAAGATGACCCCGACGAGTAACACTAAAGGAACCAACCCATGCCCCACGACATGTTAACGACCCCCGCCGCCGAGACGCTGGCGCCCATCGAACGTAAACTCCTTGCAGGCAAACGGTTAAGCCTCGACGACGGCCTTGCCCTCTACCACTGTGCCGACCCGTTCCGCCTGGGCCAGCTTGCTCAGCAGGCCACCTTCGACCGCGTGGGCCGACGGGTCTACTACGCCCTCAACCGCCACATCAACTACAGCAACGTCTGTCGCCTCCGCTGTGCCTTCTGCACCTTCCGCCGAACCGCCGACGCCCCCGACGCCTACACGCTCAGCCCCGACGAGATCGCCCGAATCGCCCAGGACGCCCAACAGGCCGGCGTCACCGAAGTCCACATCGTCGGCGGCGTCCACCCGGACCTGCCCTTCGAGTACTACCACGACGTCATCAGCCATATCCGATTGTCCTGTAAAGACTTACACATCAAAGCCTTCACCGCTGTCGAGATCATCGACCTGGCCGAAAAGGCCGGCCTCTCCATCGAAAAGACCCTCGCCAGCCTCATCGAAGCGGGCCTGGGCGCCCTGCCCGGCGGCGGCGCCGAAATCCTTTGTGACGAGTACTTTACACAGTTTTGCCCCGCCAAGCCCGGCCCCGACCAATGGCTGGACGTCCACGAAACAGCCCACCGCCTGGGCCTCAACACCAATGCCACCATGCTCTTCGGCTACGGCGAAACCATCGAACAACGCCTCGCCCACCTGCTCCGCCTGCGCGACCTCCAGGACCAATCCCTGGCCTCAAGCCAGGTCGGCCACTTTGACTGCTTCGTCCCCCTGCCCTATGTGCCGCCGGGTAAAGGCTTGCAAAATAAGGACTTAAAACAAGCATCCGGCAGCGCCGTCGACCAGCTCAAGACCATCGCCATCAGCCGGTTGCTGCTGGACAATTTCGATCACGTCAAGGCCTTTTGGCCCATGCTCGGCATCAAGATCGCCCAGATTGCCCTGACTTTCGGTGCCGACGATCTTGATGGCACCGTCGAGGACTACCGCGTCGTCGAAAAGAATGATCAGAACCTCCCCACGGCCTTAAGCAGACAGGCCATTGCCCAGATTATCAGCGAAACCGGCAGGACTCCCACCCAACGCGACGGCTTTTATCGCCCCGTCTCTGGGCCCTAAGTGTTGACCTGGCAAGTGCTTGCAAGCAACTAAGTTGTAGCGCCCAGGACGGCTTCTTCCGTTTCTTCTGCCGGCTTGAGCGTCGCCACGACGTTTCGACCGCTCCGCTTGGCCTGGTAAAGGGCTCGGTCCGCCATATCCAGCAGCTCCCGCGGCGTCCGTGCTTTGTTGCCCTTAACCGTTGCTATGCCTATACTTAGCCGAGGCTGCCTGGGCATCTTCGGAGCCTCGTTCTCACGCAGCGCCAGCCGGATCCCGCTCTTATCGCACGACTGAGAATCTTCATAGAGTTCCGGCAGCAGGCTGGCGACCTCCCGGGCAAACATCCTCCGGGTGCGTTCGGCAATCCAGTGAGCCGCCCGCGCGTCGGTGTCGGGCAGGACCAGGACAAATTCATCGCCGCCGAGCCTGGCTGCGACGTCCTCATCCCGGACCGATGCTGCTAAAAGCTCGCCCAGAAAGGAGATAACGGCATCGCCGACGCAATGGCCGAAGGTGTCGTTGACGGCCTTGAAGTTATCCATGTCGATCATCATGCACACCAGGTCACCGGGCTGGGTCAGGCACTCGTCAAAGAGGCTGGCCAGGCGGGCGTCAAAGTGCCCACGGTTGGCCAGGCCACTGAGGGGGTCAGTCCTTGCGGTTCTTTCCAGCCTGCGCAGGGCCAGCCTCAGGGATCGGGTGCGGTCCATGACCTTGCTTTCGACGCGGGCGTATTGTTTTTCGAGCTGTTGGTTGGTTTTTCGGTAGCGTTCGAGCAGGGTGTTGCATTGTGCTATGAGCTTGTCGTACAAGGGGTTATCGAGCTTAGGGATGGTTGTTTGCCCACGGGCGTTGCTGGCGTGTGCGACGTTATCGGCGAGCAGGTCGATGCGGCATTGGTGGCGTCGGCGTGCAATGTGCTGGGCAGTGCCGGCGGCCAGGGCCAGGCTTGTCAGCCAAGCGACGGCCAGGCCGATGAGGTCGGTGGTGTAGAGTGGGGTGGTGCAGGCCAGGTAGCACAAAGCCGTCGTGAGCAGGGCCAGGGCTGAGAGGACGGGCAGGGCCAGTGGTGCTAAGTGCTTAGCAGGCACCGGTTTGCCGTTCGCTGGGCGGCCGGGCGGGGCCGGGCGGCCGCGGTGGTTGATGATGTTGTGCGCTGGTCGCTTCATGCGTGAAATATACGATATGTTGCAGGCGGGGGCAGGCAGGGCAGGCTGAGAAACGGGTGATTTGAGGAAAAGCGTGAATGCCCATCTTGGCTGAGTGATACGAGCGATAGAGGTTGCCAGGGGGCAAGGTGTGCCGGTTGTGCGGGCGGCCAGGAGCGTCGGGCATGCGGCGTGGGGGTATTCTGGAGATGAGAGGGCGAGTGTGTGCGCACAAGTGTCGGTGCGCGTTTTGGTCGGCTGTGTTAATCTGGGTAAGCTGGGCGGTTTGGGCTGTGCGCGATTTGGTCAGCGGGCGTCAAAAAGTGGGAAAAAGTCGGGAGAAGTTGGGTGGTTTTGGGTAGAAGTTACAACTTTTTGGGACGTTTTTGGGCGTTTTTTGGGCGTTTTTGAGGGGTGATTTTCAGGAGTGCGCACAGCCCAGATTGTCCAGGTTGCCTATCTTAGCAGGCTATTTGTGGTGTGAAATGGCGTGCAGGCAGGGCGGTGAGGCGGATGTGTCGGAGGCAGATGAAGAGCTATTCACGCCAGATTCAGGCCAAGACGTTTTTGCGTACACGGGCGGCTTGTCGGAAGAGCAGCGCTGGGGATGGCTTGCGGATAGGCCTATTCGAGGTAGGCAGCGGCATCAGGGTCTTGGGGCACTGCGGCAACGGGA